>JAKPFN010000027.1 GCA_029551395.1 Armatimonadota bacterium
CCGCTTTTTCTGTACTTTTTGCCCAAGTTGTTGTCTTATAATTATGGACAACAATAATCTCTGATGGTTGGGGATCTACTCACCGAGTAATATCTCATAACAAGGTCGAAAAAAAACCTTGTATACAGCAGTAAACAAAGGGCAACGGTAGCTAATATTGCCGAAGGTACAATATATATCAACAAGAGCCAGAAAGAGAACAAACTCAAGAAAGGAAAGGCAGCAACATGGTAGCAATATCAGACAAAAGGTACCAGCCAATATCCATCTACCGTCTGTGGAATCAAGAAAATCTGCGGAATCTGCGGTTCAAAAGCCAAAGAGAAGGGAGTGCAATAAAAAATATGCAAAACGAAATCATTTACACGCTCATGAACCTCCATCCCAAACTCAAACTGAGCTTATTTCATACCCATTTCGTTTCGCCAAAACCGTTAAATTCAGTAATATTTGCAAGAGGTGCTTCCCTCCTCATCACTCATCACTCGGAACTCATCATTCTATCTCGTAGTAAACTCGCACATCCCGCTCAGGCACATGGGTAGGAATATGAAGTCTATCAGCGTCAATGGAAGTCTGAACATTCGTATCAGTAATCAACTCTCGGACCACAGATGCCGGACCTGTCTTCAGCACAAGCGTCGGGTTGACGGACCTGTCCGCATGGTTGATGCAGATAATCGCTCGCCGGTTGGAGTGATCGATCTCTTCTATCACGCCAACCTCGAACTCGTTCTCGAAACCTTTTGTCAGCCCTGTAACCTCTACCTGTCTGGGGCATTCGAACCAATCAAGGACTCCTGATATCAATTCTCTAGGATAAGGGTGTTCCATCCCATAATATGCAGAGCTGAGGCTTGCTGCAATGTAGCAGGTCTTGCCTTCACCATACTTGCCGATGATAACCGCAGGTCCTGACGGTATAAGAGTCTTTTCGTCAAGAAACTCAGTGATGGAAGACCTTCCAGCCTGAACATCGACAGTCTGAGCAGGGCCATCTACGTAGAATCTCAGGTTGGCTCCAACATAGGTGAACACCCCCTGAGCAATACCTGTCGTAGCTACAGGAGTGGATTTTTCGGTGAACTCGTTTCTGACTTTGCAGCCGAAAAGCTCACTCAGACCAACACCGGGAGCTTCGCTGTATGGTTTACCTTCTTCATCAGTGGTCGCCACTGGGGCTTCTGCTATAAGGCAGCCTCCATCCTGTACGTAGCGGATTAACGCTGCGCCCAATTGCTCAGAACATGATGGCAAATACGGGATATAGACTACTGAATATCTATTCAGGTCTTCATACAGCGAAGAATCGTCCAGAAACGCGACCGACACGAAGTTATCAGCTAGAAGCCTGTAAGCTCCCTCGATACGTCCGATTGGAGGTGGTATCAATATTGAAGATGGAGCCAGCACAGCCGCTGCAGCCTGAACAGGACGGCCGCGCATCAGGCCGGGCAGCTCAAAAATCCGACGGATATCAGCCATGATGCGCTTTAGCCCATGCCAGCATTTACCGTCTATGGTTTTGATTGACCCATCACGGGTAGGCACTTCGCCAGGGTCCCACCGGTCGAATATCAGACCTCGCGCTCCGTTCGCAAGGGCTGTCCAAATAGAGATTCCGACATCTTCCGGGCTGAAATCAACCCATTCGGAACTCGGACCTGCCTGCAAAGACATCGCAATGGCTCCGGTGCCATTGGAAGCGCTTGCTGCTCGTCTCAGCATATAGCCGATATAACGCTCTTTCTGCCAGGGAACTGCTGAACCGATGGGAGGAAGGTCTGATATGCGGCATGAGATGCCAACAGGCCCGGTTGCCTTACCTGGAGCTTCCTGGGACTCAATGATAATAGGACGGTCAGGATCAACAGCCCTGATTGCCCGCAAGGCGACTTCTTCAAAGTCAACATCTGAAGGATTAGGGATAGGGACTACCCATGCAGCAACAGCAGGATTCTTCACAAACTGCTCGACTCTATGGTGAAAGAACTCTTCCATTCCCTGGTCGAACAGCGTGCTTTCCATGCAAGGTTCTGCCGATCCAACAGCCGTGTATTGGTAGTCGAGCGTGACGAGCAGTTTAAGATCCCGTTCGGATGCAAGAGCCAACACCTGGTCAAGATCGTCTGGTTTACGCATTCCCGCATATATCCGGATGCAGTTGAACCCGGCGTCGGCAATCTCATCTAAATCCGATGTTCTCTCATCTTTCGGTAGCGATGCTCTATAGGTTACACCAATGGGAAAGAACTCATCCATCATATCACCGGCTCCCGCAGGGCATGGATATACCGCGAGTCACCGGTTGGATGTCAGCTTAATCGTGAGACGTTATCTTTCCCACGATTTCGGCTGTATGGCACACCTGGATCCGGCTTCCCCGCTTCTCCAGCCCGCCTTTTATCTGCAATATGCAGCCAGGGCAGTCAGTCACGACTATATCAGATTCGACAGACTCGATATTCGCAAGTTTTCGGTCTAAAATCGCGCCGGAAATATCCGGGAACTTTAATGAGTAACTCCCGGCAAATCCGCAGCAGACATCTGACTCAGGCATCTCGACAAGCTCTATTCCAGCTTGCCCGAGCAATTCTCTGCTGGATATTCCCCCGCCTGTTCCGCGCACCTGATGACAAGGATCATGATAAGTTACCCTGGATTTTACCGCTGGAACATCTATTCCCAACACGCTCACGGCAAAATCCGAGAAATCCCTGACCTTAGCCGCCAGCGCAAGCGCCCGATTCTCCCATTCTGTTCCTTTGAGCAGCCGTGGGAACTCGTCAGCAAGCACCATAGCACAGGTCGGGCATACAGTTACAACATACCCCGGATTGCCGGCCTCCAAAGCCGTAATGTTGCGTTTGGCAAGCGAAACTGCCGTTTCAAAATCTCCTGTATAGAGAGCCGGAGCGCCGCAACATCCTTGCTCTCTTGAGAAGACTACTTTGGCACCGCCACTGACCATAGCATTGACCGCTGAGATGGCTATTTCAGGATACAAAAACTCAGCAAGGCATCCTGGGTAGATGGCAGCAACTTCTTTAGGCTCGTTCTCAGGTGTTACAACCTCCAGCAGCAGTTCTCTAAGAGGCTTCTTAGCTATAGCCGGTGTTGCTCTGAAGCCGGGAAGGAAAGGCATCCGGCACATTCTGTCCTGTCGGATAAACGGCGCTTGCAGGAACCGCGCTGCACCTACGCATCTTCTAAAGACATCCGGGTTCTTGACAAGTCCCTGAAGTATCACCTTCCCGACAGGATGCATCCCGTTTTTCTCCACAAGCCTGGATCTCAGCTCATTGGTCAAACTTGGGATGTCTATTCTGGAAGGGCAAACGCTGGTACAAGTTCTGCAACCGCTGCATAATGCCAGAGTGGGCTCTGCAGCATCAAGGCTCTGATGAAACGCTGTCAGCACAGCGCCGATACCGCCGACATACGAGTTACCGTAGACATGTCCGCCTACAGACCTGTAAGTAGGACACACATTGAGGCACGCACCGCATTTTATGCAGTAAAGCGCTTCCCTCATCTTCTCATCTTGAAGCATCTGCAGCCTGCCGCCATCAACAAGCACCACATGGACTTCTTTCGGGCCATGCACGCCTAACGCCAGCGTCTTCTCGATGTCCGTAGTCCGGCTGGGACCTGTGATGAACGATACATAAGCCGTTGCTTTTTGCCCCGTACCGCTCTTTGAGAGCAATTTGAGGATTTCAACAGCATCGTCCATCGACTCGACGAGCTTCTCATATCCGACAACAGCAACATGCACTGGAGGCAGTGTCGTTACCAACCGGTCGTTACCTTCATTGGCTACAATGACGATGGTTCCTGTCTCGGCAATGAGGATATTAGCCCCGGAAATCCCCATGTCTGCATCAATGAAAGCCTGCCTTAGTTGCTTTCTGGCTACATTGACCAACGTCGGGATATCCGAGTCCAGCTTTTCACCGGTTACTTTAGAGAATAGCTCCGCTACCTGCTCTCTGGTCTTATGCACTGCCGGTTGGGTAAAGTGAGATGGCTTCTCACCGGCAAGCTGGATAATCCACTCGCCAAGGTCGGTCTCAACGACCTTCACGCCAGAGGCTTCCAGATGAGCATTCAGCCCAATCTCTTCGGTCAGCATAGACTTGGACTTGACAGCCAGCTTTACTCCTCGTTCATGAGCAAGCCGCGTTACATAGGCATTCGCATCAGCAGCGTCCTTAGCTTCATAGACTACAACGCCAACTCGTTCTGCCTCTTTCTTAAATAGCTCAACAAGCTCCATGAGCCTGGAAACCGACCGTTCCTTTACTTCGCGAACCCGGTCTTGATGCGCGAGGAAGTCCACATCGGCCATTGCTTCCGAACGGGCAGCGGAATATGCAGTAGCTGACCGATCAAGCGCAACCTTGAGCTTTTCATCCTGGACTGCGCGTTTGATATCGGCTTTGGATATGCGTCTTGTCATCTTGCATGAGCCTCCAGCGGCATTATGCCTGCTGAAGCGCTCAGAAGTCAAGGAACTGAGCTATAAATGGGCTAAAATCAGTGGTAATAACTCTGTTGATCTTGAGGTGAGGCAGCGAGGCTTGGAAAATCTATCTGCCGAAGTGCCAGCATTCCCGCATAACTCAATACAAATCCTCGCTCACGAACAGCTTCTTCCGGGTCACGAAGCAGTTTAGCCATAAACAACCGGTCTTCTCCGGCCAGAATGGCTATTTGACGAAGCTGATAACTATCGAGCGCCGCCAAAGCCTGACGAGCATCATCGGACATCTCTCCATCCGGGTCCATCTCAATGACTCTGGTAAACTCCTCGATAGCCCGAGCACAATCACCTTTCTGCTGGAACAGGACAGCCTTCTTAAAGTGGTTTGCAGAATCAAGAGGATCTAAATGTACGAGTCTGGAAGTAACCTGAAGCGCTTCATCAAGCAGTCCCTTTTGCAGATAGGCCAAACCGAGGACATCCAGTGCAAACAGGTTCTTGGGATACTTTCGAAGCAGTCCTTTACTTCCAATGATGGCTTCATCGTACTGTCCTGCTTCCACATACATCTGCAGCAGTGCTTCCTGAGTGGTCGCGTTACAGGGATCAAGTTCAATCGCCCGCTTCAGTTCTTCAATTGCAGACTCCATTTTCCTCTGTGCGCGGTAAAGCTCCGCTAACCTGATACGGTGGCTGATTTTATCGGGAACAAGCGCGATTGCCTTCTCAAGCACCTTTATAGCCTCGTCATACAATCCCTGGCGCTCCAGGCTGGCTACACGACGAACATAGGCCGCCGCTCTAACTGCATTTCCCCTGGAGTTGCTTCTATCTGATTGTTCACTGCTTGTACGCTTCATAAATACTCCTGTTTCTGATGAAAACTGCCGGTACGTCAGATATTATAACCATCGCATCTTAACGCAAATTGTGCCCAATTTGCTGTTAATCGAAGCTCATTACCCATTCCGGAAGCCACCAGAACTAAGGACAAATCTACTTACTATGCACCTGATGGACATCAACCGACTGCAAAGCAGGTTCCATTTAGTACAATATTCCATACCCAGCGGTCAATCTACGCAATGACACCTGCCAGCAATGTCATTTGAGTCAGTATTCGCTTACTAGAGAATAATTAGACACATGTTGAGCTTTTCCTGCCCGTAGTCGAAAAACTAGTGATTTTACCAGGTATTTATTTATCTTATAGAACAGCTACGACCTGAAGTGTAGTTTCGGCATATTTTTGACTCAAATTCTCAGCCAGTACTTCCATAGCAGGCCGTTCTGAGGCATAATGTCCTACATCGATAACAGCAAGACCGAGCGCCTCAGCGTTATCCATATCATGATGGCCCATATCTCCAGTAATATACACATCAGCGCCTGTAGAAACAGCATTAGACAGGTATCTCCGGCCGCTGCCGCTCATTACAGCGACAACTTTGACCTGCCGTTCAGGATCTCCTACCATTCTGGTTTCTCGATAGTCTAATGCATCCTCGACCAGTTTCCTATAGTCTTTTAGTTTTATCGGATCATCAAGCTGGCCTACTCTGCCGTAGCCATAAGTTCTCGGGGGATTTTCAAGCCTGTAGACATCATAAGCGACTTCTTCGTAGGGATGGGCCTGTATCATTGCATCCACAACAGGTCCAAGCCGCCACTCCGGCACTATCATCTCCAGCCGATATTCATCAACTTCCTCAAGCTGTCCGACTTCGCCTATATACGGCTGCGCGTCAGGAAGCGGTCTAAAAGTGCCTGTGCCGGCAGTCCGAAAGCTGCAGTAGTCGTAGTTTCCGATGATTCCTGCACCTGCTTCTGCCATAGCGTTCCTTACCACATCTATCGACTCGGACGGAGTAAAAACAGCTATCTTGAGATACCGTTCTCTGTGCCGTGTGACTAAAAGCCTTGTATTATGAACACCTAACCGCTCTGCAAGGATATCATTGACTCCGCCAGGAGCGGAATCGTAGTTGGTGTGCATTACATAAAGAGATGTGCCTGTTTTAATCAGCTTGATAACCTTGTCTTGGGTTGGCTCTCCAGCAGCTAATGTCTCAAGTGGTGTATAAATGAGTGGATGATGACATACCAGAAGCTCGCAACCTGAGTCAACAGCACGATTGATTACAGATACACTCGGGTCGACAGCAACAGCTACTTTCGTAACATCAGCATCATAACTACCGACTTGAAGACCAATTTTATCTCCTTCATCAGCTAACCGTGGAGGCGCAATTTTCTCAAGCTCGAAAATAATCTCCCTAACCTTCAACAATCCTACCTCCGGGCACAAAAGTCAGACCAACAGGTTCCTGCACCTGTGTTCTATATTACCCTCTATTACTCCTTCAATTGAGCATAAGGAAGAGATGGGGGAATTTACCTCAGATGGAGAATGATGCCATTAAGACAGCAGATATTTCGCTCAATACTTCTTGTCTGCCAGTTTCCATCTTTTACAGAGGCGGACAAAGACGAACGCGCCAACGAAGAACAGCACTCCGACAAATATAAAGATTGCTCGAATACCAAATAAAGCGCCGACCTGGGCTGCAGCAAGTGGTGCAAGAAGCGCTCCCAGAGTTCCTGCTGACTGTTGGATTCCATAAGCCCTTCCACGGAAACTTTCTTCAACTTTGGTGCAAGTCAAAGCACCAATGGAAGGAGACAGCGCAGCAATCCATATCCCTGTTATAAAATATAATACAGCGAAAACCCATATATTATGTGGGAAGAAAAGCGTCACTGCTCCCAATGCGGCTCCTATCAATCCGATGAAAATCGCTCTGTCAAAACTAGTGCGCTCTCCAAATCGAGTCCATGAGTGTGCAGTAAGCACAAAAGCCAGTGCAGGTAGTGGAAATATCCAACCTAACAGCCAATCCGGCACTGAACCACCAAACTCCTTCAAATGCAGCACCAGATAAGGGTTTATTGCTGATGCAAAACACCAGCTAAGGAAAACTGCGAACATAATCGACAGTTGAACAGGTGAGCGTATGGATATGATAAAATCCTGTATTAGACTGGTCTTCTCTATCGGCTTCACTTTATTCGGCTCTTGCACTAAACGCCAAACCAGGATTGTCGATATTATAACGGCAGCGCCGGAGACCTGCATCGAGCACCTGTAACCAAGCAGGCTTGCCAACCACATTCCTACTGCAGGACCAATAATCACTCCTGATGCTGAAGCAGTCTGCGCTGTGGCCATCGCTCTAGGCGCTGCTTTTTCAGGAGTGTTTGTGGCAATCAAAGCAAATGACCCAGGTATAAAACCAGTCAATGCGCCGTTCAGAAACCGGAGAACCGCAAGCTGTAAAGGCGTCTGACACAGGCTCATGCCAAAATAAATCCCTGCCAGACATATACCAGCACGGATAATCATCGGCTTGCGGCCATATTTGTCTCCAAGTTTGCCCCAATAAGGCATTGCAAGTATGCTGGCAACTGATTGAACTGCAAAAACCAATCCAGTCCAGTAAAGCAACTGCCCATCGGAGATATGCATTTCTTTGAGGAATAAAGACAAGAAGGGGACTATTTGGTTCCAACTAAGCGCTGCCAGAAAGATTGCAATCGACAGCACATAAGTATTACGTCTATAATGGGGCATCATGGTCTCCAACTTCCTTTATAGTCTAGCATGAGCGTTTACTTTTTTGCTAGTATGACACTTGTTCTATTCCTACACATCACCTTAAACTTTTTCAGAGACTCGTTTTTGGGAAGAGTTGCCGAACTTGTTTCGGCATGACGGATTGAGGTCGGCATGACGGTGTGAGCGCCTGCGCATCACCCTATGATGCCTGAGGTCACCTTGAGATGCCTGTGCGTCTCATTGAGATGCCTGTGCGTCACCCTGAACTCGTTTCAGGGTCTCTTATATCCAAAGAGATGCTGAATCAAGTTCAGTATGACGGGCTTATTAAGTTCAGCATAACAATTTGTGCTGGATAAAGGAACAAGAGTGGGTAATGTAGAAGAACGATTATAGTGCTTCTATTCAGCACTTTGGAGCATCTTAGTCAATGAGTTACCTGGCACAAATATCACAGGCGTTGGAATCCTGCATTGAATCCAATCATGCACTTGCTATAGCAGTGGAAGAAGCATTCAATGATGAAGACAAACTTACCAACAACGACTGGTTAATCAACTTTGAGAATGCAGCATCTGCGGCAAAGGCTGATGCCAAATTACTCGCAGAAGCAGGGCCGGTTCCTGACAATCTTGCAAACCTGCATGACCTTGCCGTAGCTGCATCTGAGAATTATTGCCTTTCTGTGGACTGCAAACTCGAATGGGCTAGAACTGGCGATATTTCAAACCTTGAAATATCCGCGCTTTATATGAAACAGGCGACTGAAATACTGAAACTGATGATGAGTCAAACTTTCAAGTTGTAGATAAGCTCAATTATCGCGAAAGCACTAAAAACTGATAGCGTGGAAAATTTGAAAAAGAGAAAATAGGAAAAGGAATAAGACTTACTTACCGATAAAGACACATAACTGTGGCTTCAGCGCAAGAAGCACGCGCGAAACATACAAAGATAGTTACGAGTGATGAGTGACGAGTTGGCATATATGGACAATACTCTCTTCTTTCTATTCCAATTTTCCTAACTTTCTGGTTTTCCTCGTCTAACTCCTTTTCACAGTTGAAGTAGCCTAATGGTGAGATGTGTCCGCACCGTTAGCATGGTTGCCGGCGAACATACTTTCGTATAACATAGAATTATGTCGAGAATACTGATAGAAAAAGCCCGTAAGCGTCTTGAGCGTGAGACTGGGACGATTTATACTCCGTTGGAAGGTAGACTGCGGGTTGCCCTTGCATTCCCAAGGCCGTATAGCCTTGGAATGTCGGCTCTTGGCTTTCAGATCGTCTATGGCTTGATGAACTCCATCCCCGGAGTCGCCTGCGAGCGGGTTTTTCTGCCTGATGCATCTGATTTGAAAGAATTCCAACGCTCTCGCACAAGACTATTCAGCCTCGAATCTCAAACACCAGTAGCGGATTTCGACCTCTTGGCATTCTCAGTCTCTTATGAGCTGGATTATACTAAGATTGCACAGATTCTTGACCTTGCAGGCTTGCCGGTGTTCTCCGAAGACCGGGATGAAAGCCATCCGCTGGTCATTGCAGGCGGACCATGCGCCACATTTAACCCTGAACCACTTGCCGAGATTATCGACGCATTTGCCATAGGAGATGCTGAAGAACTTGTTGGCGATCTGGTAGATGCTATCAAAAAGTCTGGCAATAAGAACAGGGATGACTTGCTTGGTGAACTGGCACAAGTACCGGGAATATACATCCCAAGGTTCTATACTCCCAAATATAATGAAGATGGCACTTTTGCTGGAATGGATGTCCGTTCCCCTGCTCCACCAAAAGTCACCAAGAGAATCGTTCGCAATCTGAATGACTACAAAAACACTGCACTTATACTCACTCCTGAGGCTGAATTCTCGAACATGCTGCTTGCGGAAGCTATGAGAGGATGTAAAAGACAGTGCAGGTTTTGCGTTTCAGGTTATACAGGACTGCCGCCGCGTCCAAGAGATATTCCGAAACTGCCCGAAGGTGAAAGAGTCGGACTGGTAGGCTCGGCTGTCTTCGATCACCCTGAAGCAAGAGCTATCTGCGAAAGTCTGACAAAAGAAGGCCGGGAGTTCTCTATATCATCAACCAGAGTCGAGACGCTGACGGATGAACTCGCACAAATGATGTATCAAGGCGGTCAGCGCACGATGACCATCGCACCAGAGGCAGGTACCGAAGCCCTCAGAAAAGTTATAAACAAGCCAACAACCGATGCTGAAATACTGGAAGCGGCTCGAATGGCTTCTGATGCAGGATTTCCACGGCTGAAGCTTTATTTTATGGTAGGGCTGCCTGGTGAGACAGCAGAAGATATAGATGGAATTGTAAATCTGGCCAGGAATATAGCTTCTGAGTATCCATCATTGAAGGTGCAGATATCGGCAAGTTGCTATGTTCCAAAGCCGTGGACTCCATTCCAGTGGTGCGGGATGGCACCAGAAAAGGAGTTGGCGAAGACACTTTCAAAATTGAAGCAGAGTGTAGCTAAGGAAAAGCATATAGAGATTTCTTCTGAAAGCCCCAGATCGGCATATATTCAGGCATGGCTTGCGAGGGGCGACAGGCGGCTGGGAAAAGTGATCGCTGCCGCAGCTTCATTAAATGGTAATTATGCTCGTGCTGCATCTGATCTTGGAATCGACACCGATTTTTATGCTCTGCGAATAAGACAGCAGGATGAAGTCTTTCCCTGGGACCATATAGACCTACTGGTCAGAAAAGAATATCTGTGGAAGGAGTATACGCGAGCGCTTGAGTCAAAGGTGACATCCCCATGCAATGTGGGTTCATGCGCCAGATGCGGCGTTTGCGGATAATAACCTGGTTTGGACGTACGAAGCTGGTATAGAGCGACTTTTGATGATCTGACAGTCCATAAGGCGTGGAACCTTGAGATGAGCAGTCTGGTTAGGCACTGCTTTACTACCCGAAGATCTGGAGTAAGCGCGCCTCCTAGAGACACTTTTAACCTGGCGCTTCATGTAGATGACGATGAACAGGCAGTGTTGGAGAACAGGAAGCATCTTGCAACTGCTCTGGGGTTTGATCCGCTTGCAATAACCGCTGCTGAACAGGTTCATGGGAAAGAAGTGGCTGTAGTCAAAGCTGAAGATGCAGGCTGCGGCGCTGTCCGATTCAGCGAGTGCATCCTCGGTGTCGACGCGCTTATTACAAATGCAGTCGGCCCTGTCCTGGCGCTGTTTTATGCAGATTGTGTTCCGGTTTTCATCGTCGACCCCGTCAACAGAGCGATTGGACTGGCCCATGCAGGCTGGAAAGGCACTGCGCTTGGCATTTCAGCAGAAATTATCCAGGCAATGCAACGCGAATATGGTACAGATCCATCAAAATGCCTTGCTGCAATCGGCCCAGGCATTGGCCGGTGCTGTTATGATGTCTCTCATGATGTTGCAGAGAGAGTATTGACCGCATCCGGTGACCAGCGGGTGATAGCTAAAGCATCACAGACTACATGGCGCTTGGACTTGAAGCTCGCGAACTGGTTCATCCTGCGTTCCACAGGTATCCCAGAATCAAGTATAGCAATGTCCGATGAATGCACATCATGCAATTCTATGGACTTCTTCAGTTATCGGCGAGATGGTCAAACAGGCAGGATGGCAGCAATACTGGCACTGCGTTAGGGCTGATAATATTGAAATTTAAAACACGGGAAGACTCTTTGTGCTCTTCCCGTGCGTCAACTACATAGGCGAGGATTCAACGTCAAAACCAACACCTGAATCAGATGATAAATGTTGTGATTAAGACTGCTCCTCATACAAAGTGGTATCTACATCAACAACGGTTCGACCGGGGTTGTAATTTCCTGGCTCGGGCTTTCAGTTATTTCTGTTTCGCCTTTTCTGATGAGCCTCCTTTGCGTCCGGCCATTTCACTTTCCATTGTAGATGCTTTTTCCTTAGCCTGCTCTGTTGTTTCTCTAATGCTTTCGGCTTTCTCCTTAACAGTCTCTGTAGTTTTTTCAGTGTATTGCAGAGCAGCTTCTGCCCCGCCTCTCAAGTATTCCATCAATTTATCTTTGATCCCGTTATACCGGTCCTTGACCCTTTTACGTGCCTCCATACCATTAACGGGAGTGAAAAACACTGCAATAGCAGCACCGACTGCTGCACACATCAAGGTACCAAAGAATGATCTTTTTGCCATCTCAGCCCCCTAAATCAATTTGCGTAAGGTAGTCAAATATTCCTTACCCCTGCTCATGTTGGCATAAACAATCGCTGATTTGACTCTTGAAACCGGTATTCCTGTCAGCGTGAGGATGTGAAGATAGACGGCATAACAATAGTGGAAGGATCTACTCGATAAACGGCAAACCCGTCGAAAGGCGGGGACGCAAAGCCAACGGGCCTACGGGATCATCCTCCTACGGTTGCCAGGCTGCCGAAAGTAGTGCGGGACG
>JAKPFN010000028.1 GCA_029551395.1 Armatimonadota bacterium
CCCGCGCCACGGCCCTGCGCAAAGACCTGTAGGAGGAATGCTCCATTTGTTGCTGGCACTTGAAATCAAGTAGAACATCATCGCATGAACAGCTTGCTGAGCTTTGGGGTCGCCTTCGATTACGATATCCGACTCCCACAACTCCCGCCACGCTTTCTTGTGAGCAGCAAACAGCTTATCGTATGAACCACTGACACTATCTATCAATTTCTGTTCAGAAGATGTATTAGACTTATCAGAATCCTTTGTCCATGAAACGCAAACAGTCTTTATCAGAGTTAAATCTTCGTTAGACCGAACTGCAATCGGGGAATCTATGGTTTTTCCAGTTGAATCTTCGATTATTGTGTTTATCGTCACTGTAGACTGGTCAGGTCCCACAGCATTGAAGTATCCGCCGCTTTCATTCTTGAGAGTTCGCACCTGTTTCCACTCAGAACCGGGTTTAAGCTGTTCCCGAACTTCTATTTTACCGTTAAAGCTTGGCTTGAGATCATACCTCAGAGCAGCAATACCGCCATCCTCAGGATAACCGGCTTCATTGAGCTTAACTTCCGGTCTTACGATAAAAGCTGTGATTTTGCCTGTTAACCGTTGTTTGCCGGACTTCAACGTAAGCTCTGTCTCGACATATCCTTCCCTCATGTTTAACGTTTGACGGTAAGGAGCGTCTGCATCCAACTCAAAGCGTTTTCCCTGGGCATCATAGATGGCAAAATCAGCCCAGTTAGGCAGCGCTAAGAATTCCTCACCTTGATATAGGCCGGACATATAACAGGCACTATCTCTGCCAGTACCGTCTGAACCTATTCTGACTCCAATACTACCGTTTCCAAGATAAATTGCGTATGCTTCCGTATCTTTGAAGCCGATTACTGC
This sequence comes from Armatimonadota bacterium, assembly GCA_029551395.1. GTDB lineage: Bacteria > Armatimonadota > UBA5829 > UBA5829 > DTLH01 > JAKPFN01. Next base: position 880 of record JAKPFN010000028.1, read on the forward strand.
CTTGGGATCATTAGATTGAAGTATCCAAGGATCAAGAGTCTTGATTGGAAGCCGCTTGGGCTTAGGTGCAGGCTTAAAAACTAATAAGAAGACAACAGCTACAGCAACAACAGCAAAAATACTACCTGCAACAAGTCTTCTTCTCATCTTTTCCTCCCTACAAAGAACACCCTGTCAGAGCGACGGGTAGGCTGCTTGAATTTATACGCATGAAAGCGTGCTACCGTTTCAAAACCGGCATCTTTGAGCATTTTATCGAGTTCTTCCAGCTTATACGCTTTCTGGACGTGAACCTCAGTAAACTGGCGGCGTTTACCATCCTCTATTACCTCAAAAACCATAGTAACGGTGCAAATTCTGGTTTCCCGGTTATAGGAACTCGTCCATACATACTTTGGATAGCTTCCCAGGTTGGTCTGGTTGAAGAACCCATGAGCCAGCGCATACTCAGTGTTTACATCAAAGATGAAGTAACCGCCATTTACGACGTGCTCCCCTACCCGTTTGAAGGCATTTGCAAGCTTGGACTCATCGGTAATGTAGTTCACACTGTCGAAAAGGCTGATAGCAAGGTCAAATTTTCTGTCCAGGTCCAATTCGGCAGCATCCTGAACATAATACTCAACATCAATATCCAACTCAGATGCCTTTTGGCGGGCTACCTGAATCATGTGAGGAGAAATGTCTACACCCACAACTTCATAACCACGCTCATCCAGGATTTCGTCGACAGTTCCGGTGCCGCAGGCTATGTCCAGTACACTTTTCGGATGATAATTCAAGCGATTCAATATTTCCTCAATATAGTTCACCCAAAGCCTGTAAGGTACTCCTGCCATGAGCGCATCATAATGCTCTGCTACTTCTTGAAACTGCTTTGCATCGCAATCCATCAACAATGCCATCCTTATCCGATTTTACTATCACTTCTCCAACAACAGGACTTATTATAACCTACTTGCAGCGAGGCTTGGGAGACCAGGCACTAATGGATTACTGAGCAAGTATCAATATACCGAGCAGGGTCAATATTGATCCTCCTGCAATCGGAGCCCAGTGGTGCAGTATCATGCCCAGCCTGCCTCCGACTTCGGCACCGATAATGGTCATGAAAAAAGCTGTAACACCGATGACAGCACTTGCTGGCAATATGCCAAATTCCTTTACTCCTAAAGCATAACCTATTCCGACAGCCAAAGCGTCTATGCTGACACCAATGGACACAGTAACAAGTGCCAAGAAACTCTGATGGATAAGAGGTGGGCATTGGAATCCTTCTGAAAGAGATCTCCAGATTATTATTGTGCCAAGCCCTATTAGTATTAAGCCGCCAATATAACTTGCAAAAACTCCCACGAATGAACCAAACAGCTTGCCGATTATTAATCCAACCACAGGCATTATGAACTGGAATATTCCAAACCCCAAAGCCAACCGCAGCTTTTGAATTGCAGTAGCGCCTACCAATCCAACACATATTGCTACAGAAAAAGCGTCGCTCCCAAGACTTATCGCTACCATCAACAGCGCTACTACATCCATCTAAATTCCTTTCCATTACCTTTGACCAACCAGTTTGGCATGTATCGGATAACCTGGTTTACTTCAATCGAAGATTCCCATACATAATACTATCACTGATACACCTTGCATAGTATTCATCCAAACCTCTACAGCAATCATTTCCGATTTACGTAACGCTATCAATAATCACCTGTTGTATCCTGCAAAAGGAGAAATTCTCCAAAGTGCAATTTATTCTGAGCTTGTTGCAGAATTTAAATCCAGATGCCAAGTCAAGTTCGGCATGACGGTAGGGTGTAAGGTATGGATTGAAAGAACCAAAATGCTGCAGAGATAGTCAGGACTCGCCAACCTTATATGCTTGCTGCTCCATATACTCAGGCATCAGAAGATGTCAGAACGCTGGCTGAGACTTTACTAGTAAAATACTCAGTCCTAAAAGACCATAATAGTAATAGCTTCGAATTAAATGAGATGCTGAAAGCTGCGTAGTTGGAGCAGATAGACTTATGCGAGACTTGAGAGCAGAGCTAAGAACTCTGGATGATGATGTAACAATTGAATGGAAGCCTGTAGTGGGCAGTCTTCTTGTTGGGTTTGTGCGTGAAGCATCTTGTTTGGAATCATCCGAACCTGAAAATGGCACCGTGACTGTCGAGGAAGAAAGATCGGGAACACTCATCACGGTCAAATTGGATTCACCACAACTTGCAGCACTATTTGAGATGCATAACCCTCACAGCAGTGACCGGATAGGCATCAAATGCACTGGAGAGGATCCAAACGGCATCAAACGCTATGTTATGGTAGTTGACCGCGATTATTCCTGCTGCACTTCTGATGAGCAAACACAAACTAAGGGAAGCCCGGATGATTCCTCCAATGCTGATATCGAATGTACCGCTGCAACTCCCGAAGGACGGGAATTTATAGAACATATGCTGGGTGAAGCATCTGCATTTGATGATGAAGACTCACCGGAGCCTATTCCATTGCAGTTAAGCGGTACAATCCAGCGTCAGGAAGAAGAACTTGACCGGCAGAGCAAAACACTTGAACGGTTGGAAACCTTTATCAGCCAGAAAGTGCCAAACTCAGTAACAGCAATCGATCCTAATCAGTCAGTTGCCCATGAACAAACTTTTAGTCAGCCTGATGTGATGTTCTGGGATGGAGTGCCCAGGCGCAAGCGAAGATGGCTTCGAAATGTATTGATGGCTATTACAGCAATAGCAGCCTGTGCGACTGGTGCAGCTATCCCCTTTTATTGGCCTTTAATAATGTCCTGGCTGCGCTAAGACCTCAAAACTATTCTCCACGGGATTGCACTCATACCAAGCTCGTCAGCTTGGCTTTGAGTCCTTCAGATGATATAATTAGCTAAAAGATTTCACAGGGGAGGAAGGCAAAAAGTCTCCTCCTCATTTGTGTTTCTAAGGAACGGCTTCGTAATACATGACCGCAAAGCTTACACCAATGCTCGCCCAATATAAGGCGATAAAAGCGCAGTATCCGGATGTAATTCTGATGTTCAGACTCGGGGACTTCTACGAGATGTTCGGAGATGACGCTGTCACAGCTTCCCGCGAGCTTGAGATAGTCCTTACTTCAAGAGACGCTGGAGCATCAGGCAAGATGCCGATGTGTGGAGTCCCGTACCACGCAGTAGAACGATATGTGGCGCGGCTTATATCGCGCGGCTACCGGGTTGCCATCTGTGACCAGGTTGAAGATGCCAAAAAGGCCAAAGGGCTTGTCAAACGAGATGTGACCCGCGTCGTAACTCCGGGAACAGTCCTCGAAGACGGGATGCTCAACGCCAAATCGAACAACTACCTGGCTGCGCTCGTGCCTGATGAAGATAAGGTAGGACTTGCGGTTGTAGATATATCCACAGGAGAGTTCTTCGTCACTGAAATAGAAGGTCGAGAGCCAATCCCCAAGACTCTGGAAGAGCTTGCGCGGCTATCCCCTACCGAAATCCTGCTCAGAGAGATAGACCAGGACCTGGACGAGCCGGTCAAGAACTCGTCTGGAGGTTATGTGACGCGATATGAAGAGGATGGAGTGTTCGTGCAACCGGCCAAAGAGCAGTTGAAGTCACATTTCGGGACTGCATCCCTGAGAGGATTCGGCTGCGAGGAGATGACCGCTGGGCTTGAGGCTGCGGCGATGATCCTCACCTACCTGAAACGCACCAATGCAGCGGCTTTGCAGCACATATCGTCGATTTCCACCTATTCCACAGCAGGCTTTATGGTGCTTGACCCGGCGGCGCGGCGGAATCTGGAGCTTATGCAGTCGATTTCTCCTGATGGGCGCGGAAAGAGTCTGCTCTCTATCCTCGACCGAACAAAAACGGCTATGGGAGGACGGCTCATCAAAAAATGGCTGGACCAACCGCTTCTGGATGTAACAGCCATCGTGTGCAGGCAGGAAGCGGTCGAAGAGCTGTACCGAAACGCGCTGCTAAGAGGTGAACTGCGCGAGATACTCTCCGATATCCAGGACATGGAACGGTTGATGAGCCGGATAGTGATCGGGAACGCCAACGCTCGCGACCTGGTGGGGCTTGCGCTCTCTCTCGAAGTGCTTCCCCAGATTAAGGCAGCGCTGCAGGATGCCAAAAGCCTACGTTTTGTGCAGTTGGCTGATGAGATCGACTCGCTTGAGCACGTGACGAAAATCATCAGAACAGCGATTACGGACGATCCTCCTGCAACTGTCCGGGAAGGCGGGCTAATCCGTAAAGGGTTCAATGAAGAATTGGACATGCTCCGAAGCGCTGCGACTGACGGCAGAGAGTGGATTGCCAACCTGGAAGCATCGGAACGCGAACGGACTGGAGTCAAGTCGCTCAAGGTCGGATATAACTCGGTATTCGGCTACTATATCGAGATTTCAAAGGCTAATCTGAAGTCTGTGCCGGATGATTACATCAGAAAACAGACTACAGTAAACGGCGAGCGGTTCATTACTCCTGAGTTGAAGGAGTATGAAGCCAGAGTGCTCGGAGCCGATGAAAAGGCAGTCGATCTCGAATACCAGTTGTTCTCTGAAGTTAGAGAACGGGTTGCAGATGAAGCAAGGAGCGTCGGACGGGTAGCTAAGGCTGTCTCCGAGCTGGATGTGCTTGCATCGCTTGCCGAAGTTGCAGCAGTCAATGCCTACATCCGGCCGGTGGTTGATGACTCCGAGGAGATTATCATCCGAAATGGACGACATCCGGTAGTCGAGCAGTTCCTCGTGGACGACCGGTTCGTGCCGAACGATACCTTACTCAACTGCGATACTGACCAACTGCTGATTATCACAGGCCCCAATATGGCCGGAAAGTCCACCTATCTCAGGCAGGTGGCGCTTATAGTGCTGATGGCGCAGATCGGTAGCTTTGTCCCGGCTGATGAGGCAAAAATCGGAGTCGTAGACCGGATTTTCACCAGAGTCGGTGCGCATGATGAGCTTGCAAGCGGCCAGAGCACGTTTATGGTCGAGATGAACGAGACAGCGAACATCCTGAACAACGCTACCAATCGGAGTCTAATCGTGCTTGATGAGATCGGCCGAGGGACATCGACCTACGACGGGCTGTCGATTGCCTGGGCTGTGGCTGAACACATCAAGGAAATAGGCGCAAAAACGCTCTTTGCAACGCATTACCATCATCTGAACGAGCTTGAAAAACAGATGAAAGGAGTCAAGAACTACCGGATAGCCGTGAAAGAAGAATCTGACCGGATAGTGTGGCTCAGAAAGATTATGCCCGGCGGGACAGACCGGAGCTACGGGATAGAAGTTGCTCGCCTGGCTGGGCTGCCGAGCGAAGTAATCTCGCGCGCTGCCAATATCCTCGCTGACCTCGAAAAGAACGGTTCAGCCGGGAACCTGGTAGACAAGAAAAAGAACGTATCCGCCCGGACTGAGAAACTGCAGCTTACACTTTTTGAATCCGAGCCTCATCCTGTAGTTGAAGAACTGCAAAAGCTCGACCTGACAACGATGTCCCCCATCGAAGCGCTGGTAAAATTGGACGAACTACAGAGGAAAGCAAAGTTCCGAGTTTCGAGTGATGAGTGATGAGGAGGGAAGTGCCTCCTGCAAATATTGCTGAATTTAACGGTTTTGGTAAAACGAAATAGGTGTAAATTGAGCGTGATTTGAGCTTGGGATTGTGGTTCATGCGCGTGATAATCATTTCGTTTTGCATGTTTTTTATTGCACATCCTCTTTTTTGGCTTTTGAGCCGCAGGTTCCACATATTTTCTTGATTGCACAGATGGTTGAGGAATACTGGTTGATACCTTATATCGAATAGTGCTACCATATTGCTACCTCTCCTTCCTTGAGTCTGTTCTCTTTCTGGCTCTTGTTGATATATATTGTACCTTCGGCAATATTAGCTACCGTTGTCCTTTGTTTACTGCTGTATACAAGGTTTTTTTTCGACCTTGTTATGAGATATTACTCGGTGAGTAGATCCCCAACCATCAGAGATTATTGTTGTCCATAATTATAAGACAACAACTTGGGCAAAAAGTACAGAAAAAGCGG
>JAKPFN010000158.1 GCA_029551395.1 Armatimonadota bacterium
CCCTTGTGTTCGATTACAGGGTCAAAGTTTATGACCATAACTTTGATAATCTTAGGCAGATTACCATCGTCAGAAAGATTTATTAAGTCACTGGCTGAAGGTAATCGAACCATTCTGTGATAGTCGCCAGCGAAGGAATACATGCTGGATATGCCTGTAATGATAACTCTATTTCCAACAACAACCACTGGTCTTTGAGCATCAGGAATGCTGCTCAAATCGATTCGAACACCGGCAGATGAACCTCCGTCTGATACACCTGAACCATCTGATACATATATGTGACTTCCATCAACAGCTTTTCCGGTTACCGTCCCACTAACTTTGACTAAAAGCCCGATGTTATTAAGCCCCAGACCATCTTTAACGCCAATCTGCTGCCAAAATGAACTACCACCAAGGTATTTAATACTCAGAGCAAGCGGTTCTACTGGTTTGATTTCGCCGTTTTCCGTCCATTCTGATGCTTGAATGTATAGCTCCCCAGTTGCATCATCGGCTTCGACTGTTCCAGTGACAATCACAGGCTGTCCTACGTTTGGAACACCACTGGATGACCTTACTTGTATCCCACTGCAATGGTTAGAACTCTCTATATAGAATTGTGAGTCAAAGACAGCACTTGTTATCCCATAAACTGTGACTTCACTGCCGTTCCCAAGCAATTTTGCATTTGATATTGAAATAGCAGAAGATTTGATAACAAGTGATTGTGACGGTCCTGCAGATAGGAAAACAAGAGCAAGGAATAGCACTTGAGCGAATATACGATGCATCAGTTGGGTCCTCCGAAGTAATAACACAATACCAGGGAGCCGTCTGGTGTATATACGCAGTGTATCCCAAAATTACTAATCAAGCAACACTATGATGTTTTAAAATTTATCTATACCTAAAACTCTGTAATTGGTAGGTATATCTCTTACAGCAGTTAGTCTGGTATTACCCCAGCACTTTGGCGCTTGACTGCTTAGAATGCCAGTGCTAGAATGCGATTAGATACTTTAAGGTCAGGTTTTCTCTTTTGACCAATGATTACTATTGGCTTGAGACGATAAATTGGCTTCAAGACTACTAGCTTAACAGGATTAACTAAGTGGCGGTAATCTGCAACACTGATATTCAACATTCTCCGCTTGTAACACTGACAGGCGAAGTCGATATAATTGGTAGTGGACATATTGCTGATGTACTCACAGAACTCCTCGAAGTAAGTCAATGCTCTCCCAAAATCGATATGACAGGAGTCAGTTATATGGATTCCACTGGCTTACTCACTGTTTTACGCTGGTGCCAGCAGTTTCGCCGCAACGAACGTGACCTCGAGGTAGCCTTCATCAACCCATTAGTCCGCCGTCTTTTCGAAATAGCCGGTGAGAATGACTTGATTAACCGCTCGGAAGAACGTACAGCTCCGCCTCCGATGTCCAGACAGCCAATCACTGATTGTTTTGCTGTAGCTGGTGATTGTGAAATAAGATCTTTTTCAGTTGCAGCCAGGCTTGATTGTTGTAAAGTAGTCAGAGATAAAATCAGCCAGACACTTGCTTCTATGCCTTTTGATAATAGTGAAAGAGATGATGTCAAACTGGCAGTAGGAGAAGCAGTATCTAATGCGATTAAGCATGGATGCAGTGAAAGGCCTTGGGAGATAATCACTGTCCGCAGCCTTGCGACCTCTCAGAAGATAGTAGTAGAAATCAGCGATGATGGTCCTGGATTTGATCCTGAAAGTATTGATCAAACTGAAAGAGATTGGACTATGATGGAAGGCAGGATGGGGATTAAATGCATACAGCGGTCAATGGATGAGGTGTCATTCGATTTCTCCTCCGGTACAACAATCCGAATGGTCAAATATGTAAAGTCTTATAAACTCTAAGCTGCACGGCCTAAATCCCTACGATATGATTCAAGCAGTGCAGAAAGCTTACCAGATTCTACAAGCTCTTCCAAAACATCAATCAAATGAGGATCAAATTGCTTACCCGCAAGTTCCCTCATACGGTCGACAACTTGAGATGGTACAAATGCGCATCGATATGCTCTCTCACTTGTCATAGCATCAAAAGCGTCAGCAGTTGCAATAATCCTGGATGCCAATGGTATATTTTCACCTTCAAGTCCGTCTGGATAACCACTGCCATCGTAGCGTTCGTGGTGATGTCTAACAAGCTCGGCCACCTGAGCCAATTGAGGAGCTTTTGAAAGTATATCCGCACCTATTGCACTATGAGATCTGACAATTGCCAGTTCTTCTTCGCTCAAGACGTCTGCTTTACCTAGAACAGCATCAGGCACAGCTACCCGTCCGACATCATGTAAGAGTGCAGCAGTCCGCAAAGTGTTCATATCCTCATCAGACAAACCAACGGCTTGGCCTATAGCAAGCGCACACAATGCTACTTTCTCCGAATGACCGCGCATTTGTGGGTCTCGCGCATCTACAGCAGCAGCCAATGCTCTGACTGCAGACAGGCTGCCTTCTCTCATTGCAAGGTGAATTGTTACCGGCCCTTCGTTTTGTATTGCATCCTGATCAATAATTGCGTTATATGACCGCACTGCGTTTCTGGATGCATGTTTGGCTGCGAAGAGGGCAAGGTCTGCAGCCATTATTAATTCATCACCACGTACTGCGTGTGTAGGGAATGAAGCAACTCCAATACTGATAGTAAATTTTAACTTCAATCGAGAACTGCCGCGTCCAGCACTACCAGCAATTTTAGCATCGAAAGAAGATTCCTCAACCTGTTTTCTAATACGCTCAGCAGCTTCCATTGCAGCACGGAGTCGAGTTTCCGGCATTATAATCATGAACTCTTCGCCGCCGTACCTTGCTATTACATCTGTTTCTCGAACTGTTTCACGAAGAAGTTGAGCCAGGTGCTTCAAAGCCTGATCACCTATGAGGTGACCATACTCATCATTTATGTGTTTGAAATGGTCAATGTCTAATAGTGCAATAGATAGAGGACGACCATATCGTTTTGATCGAGTCATTTCCTGCACCAGCCGCTCTTGCAGGTATCTATGGTTATTAAGTCCTGTTAATTCGTCTACTAGCGCATGTCTGGCTAATGTTGATGATCTCATCTGTAAAGTAGCAAGAAGTGCAGCAAGAAGACAACTGACAACCAGTATGATTGATCTTAAACCTGCTCCTCTTATGTTGCCTAATACCATTGTTCTTGGTGTACATGTTGTCAATGTTGCCACCGGAGAACCATCCCAATTTCCTATACAGCGCCACACATAAATATTCTGTTCGTTGTCTGACAACTGGACTACATTATTCTTTGTGTTGATGCATTCCTGATACATCTCCCCGGGATTGTCTGGATAAAGATGTGGTTTCTTTTTCAGTGTAGTCGCTGCAACATTACTTCCAGTAAATATAACCAGGTCCAGGTTTACTGTTTCGGCTATATCTTCTAATATTTTATTGTCGATTTTCTTAGCAAAAGTAAGAGAACCTGCACTTTTAGAGTTACCTGAACTATCAAGAACGGGCGACATTGCCACCATGTATAATTCATCTCTGACTCTGATAAAACTTGCTGCCTTTTTACCATTGATAGCTTGTTTAATATGATCTCCACTAAACAGGACAGTCTTCAGATCCGGTTCAAGTCCAGTAGAAGCAATAATATTTGATTGCAGGTCCGTCAATAGTACGACTTCGTAACCATAGTGTTCGGGAACACTCCGGATAAGGTTTTCATCTAGCCAGGTTTGGCTTGGCCTGTGGCTTTTTGCTACCTCGTATGTCTGATCCCAGATAGCATAATCAAGGAGAGTGGAAAGTATTGCTTCACATCTTTCATCAAGAATAGAGTAGCAGATGTGTATGTCACGCGCTCGTTCGGCAGCCTCCTGCTTCTCAAACCGCTCAACTATCACACAGTGGCTTATTATCGCATAGACAATAAGCGGGATAACAATAACAAATGGCAATGCGTTAATTGAAATAACACCGCGCCTATGGTTCTTTTCACCTGTCTCTTTTGATTTATTTATCTTAAACATCAAGACCAGTATCCAGATTTGTATTTACAAGTATCACGTTAAATAAGAATTCTTCAGAGAAGTGTCATGTATGCTGATGAGCATTTCTACACTATTGTCGGTAGAGAAAGCCGGTTACTTGAGGTCTACTGTCAAGAATTGATGGATATAGTGACAGGGCGTACTGTATATGAGCAGTACGCCCTATTGTTGCTTATATTGGATATATTGAAATTACAGTGATATGCTATAGCGCTGACCGCTTACCAGTTGCAGCATATGCCCCGCAATAGAAGCATTTAACGCTAATTGCTTATGTTCACTGATTCCAATATCGATCTTATTGCTGGTTATTTCGAAGTCGAAGATATTCCCTAAAATAGATAACTTGAAATTGAGAGATTTCCAATGCTTAGGCAGTTTAGGATTGACAATTAAACCATTCTCTGTCATATTAATGCCGCCAAATCCAAGGACAGCAGCCATCCAGGCTCCACCTGATGCAGTGCCGTGAATTCCATCTGCAGTGTCGAAACGGCCAACCAGACCTTCATCAACATCCCCACCTGCAGACATTGTGAACTGTTTGTACGAATAATCCAGTTCACCCATATCTGTTGCCATCATTGAATTGATGACAAAACTCATGGAGCTGAAATCCATACTCTTTTCTTTGTAGAATTCCCAATTTGCACGTTTTACATCATCGGAAAATTCATTCCTGAACAATACCATAGCCATTACTACATCGGGTTGGTTAAGCGCTTGATATGGAAACACTGTAACAAACCATACTTTGCGGTTATCAAGAAGGTCTTGTGGTATTGGAGCCAGTTGATAAAAGCCCTCACATTGCTCATATATTTTGGTGCTGTCATCAAAGTAGAACCTTAACCTATCTGCAACTTTTTGCCAGTTATCAGATTCATCCTTTTGAACCGCAAGACGCTTCAGAATAGCCTGATAATCATCGGGATGCTCTCTTTGCACCATATCTAACATTTTAACAGCCCAAAGAAGCGTTTTTTTGGCAAGCCAGTTGGTGTAAAAGTTATTTTTGCTCTCACAGTGACCTTCATCAGGGCCAGCAACGTCGAGAAGATCGTAAGCGCCTGATGTTTCGTCGTAGACTGCCCGTGATACATAGAATCTGGAGGATTCAATAAGAATGTCTATGCCTTTATCGAGCATGAATTGCATATCTTTCGTTGCATACCAATACTGCATCAGACTATAAGCAACATCGCCGTCGATATGAATATTGGTATGTGTAAATCTCCACCATTTTCCAAGCGCCTCTTCACCATAAGGGCCAGATTGCCATGCGAACTTGGCTCCTTCATAACCTAGAGATTTTGCAATCTTTCTTCCATTCTCCAGACCCAGATACCTGTAATTTAGACATGAACGGGCTATTTCTGGGAATGTGAACAAGTAGAATGGCTCGATGTAAAGGTCTGTGTCGTAGAATGTTGTGCCCTGGTAGTGTTCACCTGTAAGAAGTTTGCAGGGTACGCTCAGTTTGTCGGTATGTCTAGGCGCAGCACTCATCAAATGAAACAGGCAGAACCTCAAGTAAAGTTGTGCAAGGTCATCACCTTCTATTTGGACGTCGATCCTGTCCCAAACCTGTGCCCACCAATCCTGGTTTGTTGCCAAGGTAGATGCAAATCCTTTTTTTACCGACTCTTTTACTTCTGAAGCCGGTTCGGATTCGACCTCATGCCGCGTGTCTTCACTGGAGGATATGGCCATGTGTTTTTCAATTGTAAGTGCCTGACCTTGGCTGACATCAAAGTTTAAAACCTCATATATACTGTCATCTTCGATAACATGTTCTCGGGTTGCAGGTTCAATGCCTATAGTCACATTACATACTACGAGGTTGATATCAATACCTCTAGCCTTTGTTCGAGCGTGCATTCGGCATAGACCATCTTCTATGCTGGTCTGGATTACATTAAACTGCTTATCTTTCTGAAGATTTGACCTGATTGACCCATCAATGCCGCTTCTTATTGTAATCTGCCCGGAATAGTTAATTGGAGTGATAGAGTAATGCATCAATACTCGATGCACATTCTGCATATCGCAAAACCGCATCATTTCTATCAGAGTGTGCTTTCCATCAGATGTCTTGCATTCGTATTGGTATGCATAGACACCGCTTCTGAGGTCATATTCCTGTCTGAAGTTACTGATTTCGGCTCTTCTGAAGCTTATTTCCTGATTGCCGATAAATACTCGTAAATACAATGGATCGGGGAGATTCGCTACAGAAGGGCTTGGAGTAGCATCGTCGAAGTATTCAGGATCGAGGTACCTGCGTTTATATTTTGTAGGTCTAATAAATGCTACCATATCCGCTTCATCGAACACTCCGGCAAGAATGGTAGTTGAATATAACTCGCTCCGGTTCTCTAGAAGATTGCCTTTAAGTGCCAGGTAACCATTAGATATAGTAAACACCGAGCTTGCACTAGCCAGCGCTTTTTCAGATGTATCGGTTTTAATAATTGACCATTTATTCTGCTTCATACTTCTTCCTACCCATTAGTTCTCTGCAAGGAACAGGTTGTGTTTAAGAATCATCTCAGGCAGACCGCCGTGAAGAATATGGCTTGCAGCTTCGTAGTTCTGTCTGCTGGTGTCATGGTTAGGTAACGCAACAGCACAACCTATCCCTGCTGCACGAAGAGAGATAATACCAGGCTCGGTGTCCTCCACACCAATGCAGCGTGAGTAGTCCTCCTTTGGAATCGACATCTGATATAAAGAGATGTTGTAAAGGTCTCTGTGAGGTTTGAGCCGTGCTTCTGATGAATCCGAAGCTGTAACGAAACCATCGTAGACAGCCAGATAGTCATCGAACCGCTGTATCAGTTCCGAACGTTTAGATTTGGAAACAGGCCAGTCTTGTATTTGCTCTTGCATGACTTTAAAAACCTCATGGACTACCGTATGAGCTTCAAAAGCAATCGATGCAGTCACAAGTCCCAACTTTGCCGGATTAGCTTGAAACCTTCTTGCGAGATTTACAAGACGTCCCCTACTCTCCTGTTCAAGTGGTAAATAAGTTGGTGAAGATGGATTAACAAGCACATCATATAACTGAGCCGCTTCATCATCAATCCAGCCTTTTATAAGTGCGATAAACACAGCATAACCGGGCATAGGTTCGATTAAGCGGCGGCCGCCTTCGCCAAGCAGTTCCTTAGAAAGCTGTGCACCATCTCCCTGCTGCACTCGACGCAATATAGAGTGATAACGAGTGTAATATATATCCAACGCAGCGCTTACGAGTTCACTTTGGTTGCTGTAGCTGAACAAGCGGCCGTATTTATCCAGGAATGGACTTGCCAACAGAGCTACATTATCTTCATTGACGCATTTATGCTCTACAAGCCTGTTGAACTCCGCATCATCAAGAAGGGAGCCGATGCCGCAATTGATGGCATTTTGCCGAATATCCTTTAATCGCTGCTTATCTTCCATATTTGAAAGAGTCCAGAGCAGCGACTCAAAGAAAGATGCTCTAAGTGCGTCTTCTTTCAGGTTTGGTGCATAACGGTTTATCAGGAACTCAGTATGGCGGAAGTTGCTGTTACCTATAACGAATGGATAGTCCATAATCGGGTCAAGTCCCGTCCATTCTTCTTTAGTCAACCTTCCAGTGAACCTTCTGACCATATATTCAAGTGCATGAAGAGCCAAAGGTTCTGTGGTAGTCGATGTACCATCCATATCCACTGCAAAAGCAGCGATGCGGTCTAGTGGTTTTGTAACCTTTGGTGTCAGTAGATAGAGTTCCAAAGGTGCATAAATATAGTCTAGGTTTTTGACGACAGCTATTTCCTGTGAACCGATATCGGTTGCCATGCGCTTGAGTAGAATGGGCGCATCTCCAATCCTGATATATTGTGCTATTTTTTCCATTGCTAAGGTTTCTACTTTCTATCAGGAGCCACAAAAAGATGAGATTTGGAGCGGTATCAAGAGGAGCCGAGAACATGGAGCCGGACCAATACCGCATATCCGGCTCCAGGATTACTACTAACTACTGAATACGTGCCAGATTAATTGTCATATCGAGCTTCATGGTCATAGGCATAGCTGATGAAACAGTAGACCCATCATCCATTCCGGTCATTGTTGGCATTTCCACTTGAACCGTAGCAACAATGTTGCTATTTGATTTTATGACATGTCCATTAACTGAATCAAAGTAGACAACTGCCCAGCCTTTCAAATCAACCTCTTTAATCATTTTAGCAACCATTTCTGCTGACATGCCAGAAGCACCAGAGGCAGTAGCAATTGCTTCAGGGCCAAGCGTTCCAATGTAGTCTTGTTTGATTTTACAAGCTGTCTTATTGCCAACCTGCACTGCATCACCAAGAAGTGTGCTGATAATCCTCAGATTATCGCTGCTGTTTCCGAACTGAACAGTTTTCTTCCAGGTTCCGCCAACCTGAACAGGTTGATCAGGCAATATAACACCCATAACACCCATCTGGTTCATCACGTTTCCGAATTCCATTCCAGGCACGCCCATTCCCATAAAGCCAGGGTTGTCATCAGCTCCTTGAAGCTGTAAAACCTGTCCATTTTTCCCAACTGTCATTATCATAGAATGGGACTTAGGCATATCAGCCATATCTGACGGAGAAACTCCTGGTGCGGTCATGGCAAAGTTGCTATAGATGGCTTCTATTTTGGCAGAACCGTCTTCATAGACTTCAAGGACTTTCTCGGTTATATTCATGCTCATTTTCACATTGAGCATGTCGTCGCTTCCAGCCATCCCTTCCAGACCAGCGATCATAAGCTTGGTATTGGTGGAAAGCTGATATTTATTAACCTGACCTTTTGTATATTTGAATGCCAGATCAATACCTTCTGCCTGTGCAACAATAACAGAGCATACTAGAAACGCTAAAAGCAGACCTAATAAAGATAGCCTTTTCATTATTCTCCTCCAAATCTGTGATATGGGACCGCAAGAGATACCCACGAGGTGTCTCTATCAGCTTAATTAGCCTTTATTGTCGTGATTTTAAGATCTATTGTATCGTTAATCGACTGACTGCCAGTTTCCTTCTGAGCTAATGTTGGAAGACTCCATCTTCAACGAAATTTTCATGCTCCATACCGACTTTACCATCTTACCATTTGATGGAGCAATAAATAAATCGTGCTGCAGAAAATGCTTAATTAATTCATTCATTACTGTTAACCAATGCGCCTGTATAAAAAGTATCAGAAGATATTTCCTGGGACATCTATTTACGACGATTATGGTATCATATGCGTATACTGAACTGGCAGAGCTTAATTAATCCCGTATTCAGGTTGGTTCAATGATGTATAGACCTTATATACTTGCAGTTGTCATCATTTTAGTTGCATCTTTATTCAGTCCGGTTTTTTGTCAGGATGTCCCGCCAGAGAAGATAGTGGAAGGACGAGGTATTTGGCTGGATGCATCATCGATGCCTACCGATGATGATGCCATGTCCGCTTATATCGAAGCATTAGATAAGGCTAACTTCAATGTATTAATGCCCGAAGTGATTCGGCGAGGATTCACAACCTATCCCAGCAAACTGGATGAACAGGATCCCAGATTCAAAGGTTATGATCCTCTTGCGGCAATCATCAGAGAAGCACATAAGCGCGGTATGGAGGTTCATCCCTGGGTTTGGGTATTTCGGCAGGGCTACACCAATAATGAAGGTCCTATTTTCACTGCTCATCCCGAGTGGATGGCGGTTAACAAATGGGGAGAGAAATTATCTGCAAATGGCGGTTATTGGGTCTGTCCGTCCAATGAATCTGCCAGAGATTATCTTATATCCCTTATCAAAGAGTTAGTGTCTAATTACGATGTAGACGGACTTCACCTGGATTACGTAAGGTTTGAGAATCAATTCCCTACCCCATATTGTTACGATCAAAGCTGCCGAAATAAGTTTAAGGCTGAACATGGTATTGATCCGATTGAGATTGACCCACTTTCTGAGATGCAAGTAACCTGGCATTTGTGGAGAGAGGATTTAATTAATACCTTTGTTAAACGAGTCTCAAAAGAGGTTCACGCCCTGAAACCAGACATAAAAATATCTGCCGCTGTTGCTTCGATGCCTGAACAAGCTCGCTCAAGTATGATGCAGGACTGGCCTCACTGGGTTGATAACAAATGGATAGACTTCCTTACTCCAATGTCTTACTCTGCAAACAATGAGACATTCAAAAAAATGATTGACCTGGAATCTGAGGCAGTAGGAGACCGGACTATTCTTATGCCGGGCATTGGATTGCACACGCACAAAACTCCAGACCAGACCTTGGAGCAAATCGACTACTCACGACAGGCTAAGATGCAGGGCGTGACATTATTTGCATCAGTTTATCTCAAAGAACCCTGGCAGGATGCATTAGCTACAGGACCATTTTCAAGCAAGGCTGAAATCCCATTCCGTAATCCTGCAGATAGAGTTGCTGAACTTCTTGATGCTGCTCTTAAAGCCGTTGAGACCAATCCGAAGATAGCTTCAAGTTATCTAAAAGACGCTGGCAGCTTACTTGGTTACCTGGCATATCAGGCTGCTGATGTCGGATACGTAAAACCGACCAGACCGCCAATCTTCATCCCTCCTGTAGTTCTGCCAATGCCTGAGGCTGTGGTACATAGAACGAACACAATGCCAACCATTGATGGCAGATTGGATGAAACAATGTGGGCATCTGCAGAGAGTATTCGCATTCTCCATACGAATATGGGAGAATCAGCCCCTGTCGTTACGGATGTTAAGCTCGCTTACGATGATACTAATATTTACATTGCTTATATCGCAGAAGAGCCAAAAGCATCAGAAATCAAGCGTACAACAGACAAACGAGACGGGCCTACTTTTTATGATGACTCTGCAGAGATATTCCTTGACCCTTGGAACAAAAGACGGGAGTATTATCAGCTTGCAGTAAATACAATAGGCACTCAGTTCGATGCAAAGGTGAATAATGCTTCTGTTAATCTTCAGTGGTTATCAGCAGGGACTGTAAGCGAAGATGGATGGATAATTGAGATTGCTATTCCATTTTCATCTCTTGGAGTGTTTACTCCACAGTCAGGCGATACCTGGAATGTTAACTTTGCCAGGAATAGATGGGTAGAAGCTGAAGTCCAATACCTTGCATGGTCAGTGCCTTACGGAGGATTTCACAGGCCAGAGAGATTTGCTGTTATAACTTTTAAGTAGTCCGGTGGATTATTTGATTCCAGTAAAGGTAGATATGCTACGTTCGATCTCTGAGACTGGTTTTAGACGTTTCTCCAGCACTACAGTAGTACCAGTAGGGCCGGTTGAAAGCGATACATGGTCTGATACATCGAGGATAAGCGTATAACCAAGGCCCATCGATGGTTTTGTGGTATACCCAGGCATAAAAGCGACTCTAGGCAGAGCAAATGTATCTATACCGCTTCCCTGGTCTATCACAGCAACCCAGATGGCAACTCCTTTTCTTCCTGCTTCTACTCTTCCACCACCAGCATGCTTTACTGCGTTAGCCAGAGCTTCACCAACTGCCAGTTCGAAGTCACTCACGCGGTCTTCAGACAGGCCTTGATTTCTGCAATATTCCATTACTGCTCGACGTATAGCTGATACCTGTTCCGCTCCTGAAAATTCGGCAATGAAACCAGGTTCGCTGGGCCGGCAAGCAGTGTCCTCAGGGTCGCATATTTCGAATTTACCTCCAGATACTGCAAGTACGGTCTCCCGATAGAAACGCCGTTTATCTCGCTCGGCAGCTAATGCAGCTTCTCGCCTTTCTTCTTCAACGCGTTTTCTCATAGTAATATCACGCACTACAGATACACCAATCAATTGATCTCTTACTCGCACTATTCTGGAGCTTACTTCTATTGGTAAGACCGAACCATCTTTGCGGATGATTTCTATTTCAAATACAACTCTGCCATCTCGCATCAATGTTTCAGTTGCTTCCCCTAAACGAGGCCAATAATCGGGTTTGACCAGGTCTTTAGCAGACTTTTGCAATAACTCTTCCCGTGTATAGCCTGTCTGACGAACTGCAGCTTCATTAACATCTACAAGTTCACCCATTTTGCCGATGGAATCAACTTCATATAAAAAAACTCCATCAGGAACTACATTAACTAGTAGTTGCATCTGTGCTTCAGATTGATAAATGCGCCATAATGCCCTACTCACCAAGAAATAAAGGATTGTAGCTGTCACTATAACAAACATCCAGCCCTTTATAATCGATAGAATTGGGAATATGCCATACTCAATGAATGGTAGTATCAAAAAATCAGAAAGTAAAATCCATGCAGCAGCAGCTAATGCATAAACAATGGCAATTTTAAGGGCTGTTTTATCTCTATATGTAATAGGTATTCTCATCACATCAACCTTGAGGTTGCTAATCATCAGTTTTTTTACCCTAATTGAAGAAAAGACATTCGTTCTTTTGTTGAGATTGATTGACACTCATAACAGTGCAGGCTAGACTTATGTTGTTACAGCCGATTAATAAAGCATAAACATAACAACTGGAGCATAAAATGGAATATCGTCAGTTGCATCGTTTTTTGATTGGAATATTTGCTGCAGTATTGTCCTTGGCACTCTTCTGGGGAGCAAACCTGATGATTCAAGCCAAAGAGACCCCTAAGCGTATCACGTTGATATATACAAACGATACACTTGGCACTCTTCAACCTTGCGGATGCGGCGGTAGGAACACAGGAGGTCTGCCCAGAAGAGCGACTTACATACAAAAGGTGTTGTCAGAAAATCCAAATGCAATAATTGTTGAGAGTGGTGATTTGGCATTTGCGGTTAATCCCGCACAGCCAACAGCTCAGATTGAGGCAGTTGCAGATGCATTCAAGTATATGAATTATACGGCTGTAGGTGTTGGGCCAATAGACATCAGGATGGGAGAGCACTTTTATAAGGTACTCAAACAGAAAGGGATACCTGTCATCAATATCGATACTGTTGAGACAGAAGGCGCAATTCCATATATGATTAAGGAAATCTCCGGTGTGCGAGTCGGTATTGCTGCATTTGGCGCTGTACCCCCGGACAGGCGTAATGATCTGGAACTGCTAAAAAAACGCTACCAGGCATTTTCTGATGCTAGAAAACAATCCGATATTCTAATCCTTCTGGATCAAGGCAATATTGCAACTGACGAATGGTTGCAAGAAAACCGCAACAGGTTAGGCAGCCCGGATATTATTGTTGGCGGATGCAACAGGATTGGTCTGAATGAACCAAAGTGGGTTGGGCAAACCATGATAGTCCCAACAAGCACTATGGGCGAGTATGTAGGCCGTGTTGACATCGTAATAGATAACGATAAAAAGAAGATGACCTACTCCCGTACGTTAATCGATCCAGTGATTGAACCGAACCCGGATGTTGATAAGATTGTCCAGGATTATGTTAAGAGCCAGTCTGTTCAGACTCAAACACAAACACAAGCATCCACCAATCAAGCGCTGCCTTATTATCCATATCAGACATGTGTTGGATGCCATCCTGCTGCTTACGAGCACTGGAAGACAACTCGACACTCAAAGGCGCTTTCCACTCTCCTGCAGAAGGAAAAAGCAATACCTGACTGCCTACCGTGTCATTCGGACATGTATAGGCTGACAAAACGTATTACAGTCAGCGCAGATCAAACAGGTGGCGTTGAGTGTATGGCTTGCCACGCGAATGTATTGCCTCACGGTGCGGAATATAAGAAAAAAGGCGATACCGAGGCAATCAAGGCTGCCTGTCTGGAATGTCATACCAAAGAGCGCAGCGCCAATTTTGAGCCAACAACTGCTTACGAGCGAATTCGACACGCATCAAAATAGGAATATCTCTAGGATTTGCTTAGAAAGGCAGAGCGTAGAAGCGACTACGTTCTGCCTTTTCGCTTTTAGACCTGTTACTATGCTCTAGCAGTGTTATAGTCTAACTTGACAGCAATATTATTGCCCTGTACACTTTCGCTGATACAAGATTGTCGGCAATGAGCCGAGGAAGGAACCATATAGTGCTAGTTGAGCCAGTCATTCCACTCCCGGATACACCAGATATAAGACAAAGCATTGTAGATACCTGTAGGTGCCTGCATGACAAAGGGCATTTCATAGGTACATGGGGTAACATCTCTGTCAGGCTAGAAGAAGGGATGCTTATTACGCCGTCAGCATTGAATTATGAGATTATGACTTGTGATGATTTGGTTCTCATCGGATGGGAAGAATTTAAGGTGATAAAGGGGCACAGATTGCCGTCTTCCGAATCCAGACTCCATTACTCCATTCTGCAATGCAGACCTGATATAGGTGCAGTCATACATACCCATTCCCGTTATTTAACTGCATTATCAACCGCGCATAAATCTCTGCCTGTATGTGTTGAGGACATGGCACAGATTGGAGGCGGCGAAATAAAGTGCACCAAATATATACCTGGGTCAAGTCATCAGGAACTGGCTCAGGCTGCATGCGAAGCAATGGGGCAAGAAGCAACTGCAGTTTTGCTGGCAAATCATGGTCCGGTAGTTGGTGGCAGAACCTTAGAAGAGTCTGTTGTAGCAGTCGACATCCTCGAAAAAGCAGCAGTGAGTTTTATATTTGCCTCTCTTCTTGGCGGATGTATTCCCATACCCGATTATCATGTCAAAGAAGAACGGGAAAGATTCCTGTTTAAGTATGGCAAAGTATCAGACAGAGTGCTGGATTAAAGCCGCTTACACGCCTTTCTAGAAAAGTAAGGCATCTGTGACATACAGCCAGAAGTCGTTGACTGAGAGCTAGAGAAGTGGCTATAATGCAAGCAGGCAATCAATAAGTATTGTGCGGGAGGCCATCCCAAAACAGGAGGCAGATTTGCGCGAAAAACTGGTCGGAAGCGAAAAGGAGCGGTATGTTAATCAGCTCTTTGGTTCGATTGCTCCAAAGTACGACCTGATGAATAGTGTAATCAGCCTCGGCAGACACAAAGGATGGCGGAAACTTGCTGTAAAAGAAACAGGAATAGCAACAGGAGGATCGGCGATCGATGTTGCTGCTGGTACTGGTGACCTTACGTTAGAACTCGCCCAAGCAGCAGGTCCAGATGGTAATGTTATTGGAGCCGACTTCTGTGAGGAAATGCTGGTACGTGCTGTAGAAAAGCTCTCAAAAACATCGGGAGTAGAGTTGGTCGCAGCAAATGCCGAGCATCTTCCGTTCCCAGAAAATACGTTTGATTGTGCCACTATTGGCTTTGCACTTCGCAATGTGGCCAATGTTTCCTCAGCAGTTGCCGAAATGACACGAGTGACAAAACCTGGAGGACGGGTAATATCTCTCGAGATACTAGGTCCTGACTCGTGGGTTCTTCAGCCATTTTGGAAGTTGTATTTTTCCGGGATTATGCCGCGAATCGCATGGATTTTTGGCGCAAAAAAGGAGCCTTATAAATACTTGCCTGATTCAGTGGCACGTTTTTATTCAAGAGAGGAGTTGGCAGACATATTTAGAAAGTGCGGACTTACGGACATTCGTATCCGCAACCTGACCCTCGGCACCGTCTGCATCCACATAGGTACTAAGCAATGAAGGCACATGCATTGCATACAAAAAGCGCTGATATACCGCTGGATTGGCTTGCACCAATACGCCAGGAACTACAGGATGTTGAAGAATGCTTATCGTCAATAATTCAATCTGATGTTGGGCTTGTTTATGATCTGTCTAAACATCTTCTTTCTGCTGGCGGTAAGAGAATAAGGCCTGCATTAGTATTACTTGCAGCTCAGGCTTCAGGTAGCGCTCAGGTTAATAATAAACGGCTGACTAGAATTGCTGTGGCAGCAGAACTTATCCACATGGCAACTTTGGTCCATGATGATGTGATAGATCATTCAGAATCACGCCGCGGCCGAATGACTGCCAATGCTTTTTGGGGCAATAAACTTGCTGTATTAAGCGGTGATTGTATTCTTGCTAAAGCCTTTCATCTTCTGTCAGAAGACGCTGACCAAAGGATTTTACAGACTATAGCGCAAATGACCATACAGATGAGTGAGAGCGAAGTCCTGCAGACGCTTTGTGAACACGATTTGAGTGGTTGGCAAACCAACTATTGGCAGATTATTCATAATAAGACAGCCAGTTTCCTTTCAACCTGTTGTAGATGCGGCGCAATAATCGCAGGTGCTTCATCTGAGGTCGAGGAATCTCTTGCTGAGTATGGAATGCAACTCGGGATAGCATTTCAACTGACGGATGACATCTTGGATATTGCAGGAGATCCAGAAATAACCGGCAAACCTGTTGGCAATGATCTACGAGAAGGGAAAGCGACTCTCCCGGTGCTTCTTGCGCTTGAGAATATGGCTGAAACAGACCGGTTGGATACCTTTGCACTGATTGCAAATCCAGAGCCTGCACAGGAGCAGATTGAGTCGTTGTGCGAGATAATTAAAGCATCTTCAGCCATCGAATCAGCGAGAGCGCAAGCTAAAGAATTTTCTGAACGTGCTGTAGATGTTTTAGAAAGCCTACCGTCTTCTGACGCGAAGGATGCTCTGACTGCACTGGCGAGGACTACTGTAGACAGAACTAATTAGCTGATCTCGTATTGACCTGGCTTAAATTTTATCTGGGCATACTCATCCGTTGACACAAACGCATTTCGCGGTTACAGTAAAAGTGTGAAACTCGACGCTTTCAAACAATTAGTAACATCCGAATTTGGACAAGGACTTAAACACGCCACCCCTGCCAACGTACGAGAATTCCTGGATAAGATACAGCAGGAAGTATTTCAAAGCCGACCAGGCGAGAGGATTGTCCTTGACGAGACCGCGACCACATACGAGGAAGTTATCAAAGATTTCTTCTCACGTATTCTTGATGCCCCTCAGGATGAAGCAATAGTAACGTTGTGGACGCTCGCGCTCGATCTTTCCTTTGCCGCAATCGAATATCAGTATGCAGAACGGTTTGCCAACCTGTTCCACGAATTTGATGAGTTCTGATGCATTAGCACTTATAAAAGCATCAAAATGAACGTCCACCAAGCCTACATAGCTTAATTTAGTGCGAATGCACTATCCCAAATGATTGCAGGATAAGGCCAAGCGCCATTATCGAAATAAACCCGATAACCAGGTATCCCAGTATGGATTTACGTTCATGTTCCATCATCTCACGTATAAGAGCAAATCCCACTACATATAGGAATGACCCGCCAACCACACCAAGAATCATCCCCTGCCAGAAATCCGTAAGCGCATTCAATACCATTAAACCAATGAATGCTCCCAGCCCGGTGGTTAGTTCAATTAACAACGTCAGACCGAATGCGCGCCATCTTGTGTAGCCAGCTAAACGACTGACTGAAACTAGAGCTAATCCTTCAGGCACCTTATGATAAGACACAGCCAGGAGAACCAGCACTGCGACTGCTTCGTGATGTGCATGTGTGCTTGCAGCTATAGCGAGACCATCTACAGCGCTGTGGATAGCAAGCGCAACCATCAATAAAACACCCAGTTGAAGGTATCCTGTATTTGCTTCACTTGCTGAAGCAGCACAGGCAGGGCATAAGTAGTAGACATACTTTCCTATGAGATAGAAGACTATTAATCCTGCAAAAGTTGCAGCAAGTCCTGGCAACAAGCCAACCATTTCGGTTGATTCGGGGATAATATTAACGACTGTTACTGCAAGAAGTGCTCCTGCAGCAAAGCTGACCAGTGCACAGAGAGTCCTGTGGCTCGATTTTTTCCATGAAATGCCAATAAGGCCCCCTACCCCCGCAGCAATTATTGCAATCGCCGCGCGTAATACGATTAATCCAGTAGCTTCCGACAAATTTTTCTCCTAAAAAGGGATTTTATCACGCCCGAAGGCGGAGAAGTCTCATTCCATTAGCTATTACTAATAATGCGCTTCCTTCATGTCCAATGATTCCAGCAGTAAGGTTCAACCAGCCGGCAAGAGTCATTACGACCAATGTTATGACAACCAAAACAGAGAATGCAATATTCTGTTTTATCGTTCGGAGCGATGCACGGCTTAGTTTAATGCCATAAGGAAGCATCGAGAGGTCATCTGCCATGAGTGCGACATCAGCCGTTTCAAGAGCAGCATGTGTCCCAGCTCCACCCATGGCAATCCCTACTGAGGCTGCCGCAAGAGCTGGAGCGTCGTTTATGCCATCACCTATCATTGCTACATGCTTATGACGAGCCACCAGGTCGCGGATTCTATTCACTTTATCTTCCGGCAGCAGTTCGGCTTCCACATCATCAATACCAAGCCTGTCCGCTACAGCCCGTGCAGTAGTCGAATTATCACCTGTCAGCATGATGGTTTTTCGGATGCCGAAACGCCGCAGTGACATTATTGCTTCGCGGCTGGATTCTCGCACAGTATCGGATGCTGCGATAATACCAATGACTTTATCTTCACATACTACGAACATCAGCGTTTTACCTTCAGTCCGCAGTTTCGACACTACCTCAGCATCAGGAATTGCGATTTCCTTTTGCTCCAACAACCTCTGATTGCCAATATGGCATACCTTTCCATCAATAATACCACGTGCGCCAAGGCCCGGTATCGCTTCAAAGTATACAAGGCTTAGAAGTTCCAGATGTTTTTCAGATGCTTTACGCAAGACAGCTTCTGCAAGAGGATGTTCTGAACGTGTCTCTATAGAAGCTGCAATCCTCAGAACCTCATCATCAGAGCCTTCATATGCTATTACATCAGTCACTTCAAGTTTACCTGTAGTGAGTGTGCCGGTCTTATCAAACGCTACAGCAGTAACACGACTTAAATTCTCCAAATAAGCTCCACCTTTGACGAGAACACCATTGCGGGCAGCGTTTCCGATGGCAGCTACTATCGCTACAGGCGTAGAAATGACCAATGCGCATGGACAAGCTACGACAAGCAGTACGAGTGATTGACGGAACAGGTCTGAGTTACCTCTTATCAATGCGTACGAACCTAATATGAATGCTAGACCGACTACGAGTGGTGTATAAATCCGCCCAAACCGCTCGCTGAACTGCTGAGAAGGTGCTTTTTGTGCTTGAGCCTCTTCAACCAGATGTATTATGCGGGACAGCGTATCATCTCCTACTAATCTGGTGACTCTGACCTCAAGTGAACCTCGCTGATTTATAGTTCCTGCGTAAACGACTGAACCTGCAGACTTTTCACGAGGAACTGACTCGCCAGTAATTGCAGATTCATCAACAGATGAAGAGCCGCTTGTTACTACTCCATCAAGCGGTACCTTTTCCCCAGGTCTGATTACAACCGTCTCTCCGACTTTTACATCTTCTACTTTAACGCGTTCTTCTCCTGACTCTCTTAGAACAGATGCTTCCGTTGGGCTAAGTTCTATCAAGCCGCGGATGGAGTTACGCGCTCTATCTACTGTATATGCCTCAAGCGCTGACCCCAAAGAGAACAGAAATATAACAGCCGCTCCTTCTACCCACTCACCAAGATAAATAGCTCCGATAACAGCAATGGTTATAAGCAGGTTTGTGTCCATAGAGAAGGCTCGCAGGCTTAAAATACCAGCACGCGCTGCATAGAAACCACCAGAAATGATAGAAACAGCGTAAAGGAGATTGGTAATAACTTCTCCCGCGCCTGCTACTGAAGCAATCAGTCCTGCAGCAAGGAAAGTACCTGAGATTGCAGTGGTTATGGCTCTGCGGTTAAGCCACGCTGGCTTGGGAGCAGCCGCTTGAGCAGCCCCTATTGGCCGCACTTCAGCAACATCGTAACCCATATCTCGGATTCGGCCGACAATTGCTTGATGGTCAACAGTTTCCTGCTCGTATTCCACTGAAAGGACTGATGTTGCATAATTGACCGATGACCACAACACGCCGCCCATCCTTTCAACTGCTTTTTCGAGCTTAATTGCGCAGTCAGGACAATCCAGGCCGTCGAGAGGTAGAGATTCATGTGCATATTTTTCTGCTATCTCGATGCCAAGTTGACGAGCACGTTCTTCTATTCGGTCAACGGAGATTATGTTTGTATCGAAGGTAAGAGATATGCTGGAATGTTGTGGATCGATATCGACATCAGCCACTCCATCCAGTTCCAGAAGTGCGTTTTTTAGCCTTTCCAGGCAGCGCTCGCAATCTTCATAATAGTCCGGCAGTACGACCGGTATATCAAGTCGTCTAGTTTCCAATTGCTATATAACACGCGATATAACTCAGCGCGCAGTTGCCTCCACAGTATACCATTATAGTTTACCACTTTTTGTCTTCTTGCATCGCGTTTTGGTAAAGCCATTAAAACTGATATGGCGGCAGGTATGGACTACAGACTGAACAGAGGGCAAAAGAAGATAATCATCGGATTCCAAGCAGTTGGGTTGACCATATACAACAAACTCCGGAATCCTTGTCATTATAGGATCCCGGAGCAATTGGTGAATAATATGGGAGCGGGGAGCTGGTCCGAGTGGTTGGCTACAACGGAAATGTGGGGACCACGTGAGCGTTTGAGAACGTACCAGCCCGGCGTTCCTGGACGTCGCTCCAGACTGCTCTAACGCGATGTGGCCATTGTGGTGTTTGTGGTGTTTCCCTCACAGGGTTCCTGTTTGCACTGCTGCGAGCATGGATCCTGCACATCTCAACCAATAGATGTTTATTAACACTCATCCAACCCTGCAATCCAACAAATTACGTAGCCATGCACAGCGACCCACTACGAAGTGTTTTTTGTATCTGGCAACATATAATAAGACTTCCTATCAATATACCAAGTTGTTGGCCGCCAATCGCTTGTGCACTGCAATGATCTTTTAAATTCTAATGTAGTTTTCTCAAAAGAACCTGCATATAATTAAGTAGAGATAGTTTCAGTTTCTCCGCCCACACGATCCCTGCATCTTTAGGTGCTCCCAAACCAGCTATTCTTGCAGCCTGTTACCTATCCATGCAAGATAGCAATGTATTGACCTTACCCTCTGGACAGGGCATACCGTTGCCGACAGATATCCCCTGCCCATGTATTAACACGTGCTACTTGGCAAGAGTCTAACATCACTTCAGGACTATTACTATCTAAGCAGTGTAAAGTTATCTTCAGCGCTCGCCCGTGGGGCATTCTGTTACACCCATATCACCCTGTTTGAACTCAAACCACCTGTTACTGCGACAACTACGTAGATGTAGATACAATCTCTCTTCAGTATCTTTCTTAGTAGTACATTAAAATAAATCGCCTCAAGTAATTCCCCAACCGCATATTACTACCTACTACCTAAGCAATATCAACCTCAGGAGTCATCATGAATTACTACAAACAATACAACCGCACTGTCAGCAAGGAGTTCCGCGAACTTATACTCCGCACATACCCCGGACATGGAAACGACGAGTTTTGTTGGCGCCTGACGCAGCATCTGCTTTTCGGGCCAAAGACTACCACAGGCACAGTTCTACTTCCCCGCAACATGGTTTGGGCTCTGGCTAATGATAAGTCCCATCGCAGAGGCTCCAGCTGGTGGATTGATTTATACACCCGCCTTACAGGCATCCAAGTTAAGACCACTGACCACAACCGATGGGACAGCAAGTGCCGCGAGGCGATAGCAGATTTTGACGAGGCTATACTACATGCGTGGGAATGGGAGATGTTCACGCCGACGAGGGATAAAAATGATAGGGTTCATTTCGTGTCTGGTGAACGTGTCTCAGTCCGATCTCAACGGCGAGAAATGAAGCAATACGATGAGGTGCTGATCAATCTTGCCAGATCCATTGATACCAACCACCCGGCATACAATCTTATGCAGTATCTGCTTAATGACACGTACTCTGACAAGGTAATAAGGCGCAACATGGACATGGCAGCCGAATATGCCAAGAGGCGTTACATCGGTAACAAGCTCGCCTACATCAACAACATCCTTAGACATCTGGAAGATTACGGTGGCAAAATCCGGTATAAACCGAGCGACAAGACCGACCGCTTATTCGCTAGAGGCATTACTGCTCTTTCGCTTCCGCGGGACGTGAGAAAGATAATCTACTCCGGCTGCTGGGACTTGGACCTGGCAGCGGCACACCTAGCAATATCGGCGCATTTGTGGCACCTGCCCAAACTGCACACGCTCCTGTCAGCTGGCAAATCGCCGTGGAAAGATATTGCAGCCTGGCTAGAAGTAGATGTGGAGATCGCAAAACCAACCCTAAAGGTTGCGACGTATGGTATTTGCTACGGCGCATCCAAGACCACGATAGAATCCATCATTCGGGATGGTGACCCACGGAAAATAGACAGTATCCCATTAGGTGAGGAGGCAGTAGAGGCATTTTTTGAGCACCCAATTATCGAGGAATTGATGGCTGGTAGGGCAAGACAGCAGCGCATAATACATGCTCAAGGTAGGTTGCTCGATGCTTTCGGTCGCTGGATTGGTCTACCTTGGTCGACAGACATGCAGGGCAAGCAAAGGCCAAACTACGGCTCGATAATGAGCAGAGTAGCACAAAGCCATGAACTTAAAATCATGCTTCAGATCCTGCCGATCATCAAGGCTAACCGTGAAATACATTGCGTTGCATGGCAGCACGACGGCTGTACCGTTGCTTTCGGTGACCCATCCAAGGCTGAAAGGTGGCTGCGACAAATGCAGGAGGCAATAACTAGTTACTGCAGGCTCGAGAGCGTCCCCACCCGGCTTGAGGCTGAAGAGCTTTCTATAAGGATTACTCAAGGTTATCAACAAGTAATATATTAGTAGACACTTCCACTATTTACTCTTACATGCTCAAGGGGAAACCATACTCATCAACAGCCCCCTTGGCACCTACACTTCCACTGCGTCCATTGCCACCTCACCACTTGGTGTGCAGATGCAGATCCACTATTTTACCTCGGAGAAAACCCACAATGAATGCAGAAAACTTCCCCCCAATTCACAGAAACCTCATCTATCCCAATGGTGCCAAAATCTTCAAACAAAACGAGGGTATATGGCGTATTTTCTACTATGATGAGATCACCAAACGTAATATTTTTGAGGCGCTGAGCCGTTATATATGGCGTTTCTTTAATGGCCCCATACCCGACGGCTGGGTGATACACCACAAGAACTCGAATCCGCTCGATAATCACCCAGACAACCTACAGGCAATGTCGAGGTCAGAACACTCCCGACTTCACCGGACTCATCCTGAACTCAAGTCTCAACTCTATTCCCAATACCAGGCGGACAACCCAGGCAAGGAACATGAAAAATATGAGAAGTACGTTGCACCTGTTCGCAAAGCGCGGCGTACTGCAGAAACAGGTTCTACACAATGATAACAGTGATGCTACTACATATTGCGGTATTCTTAATAACCCTATCTAGGATTATCTGGGATGTAATCATCAACCAGCGGCGTCTATCAATGATCCTGGAGTACTGCTACCCCGAGCCGCCTAACCTGATGACAGTTCGTGAGGCCGAGGCAGCCTTATCGGCAAGTAATTGGCATAGGTCGAAGTCGCAACATATCCACGAAAATATTGGAACAGAATAAGCAAACAGCCATTATGTCTACTCATTCCACTAGGGGGGGTAAGGTTTGACTGGAACAAAAAAACCGCATTCAATAAGCGGTAATCCAGTCATAATTATCTTAACAAACAAATTCAGCGCTCACAGACAGTTAAGGACTTGTTTGCCTCGAAGCTACTCCTCTTCGGGGCTATTTATATATCTGGTACCATCATGCAGCAGGTGTGTCGACGGGCGGCACTAATTATTTGCATGTAGCATCTCCTAATTGCGGAGTAAATGCGCTGTAATTGCTCCCTAATTACCTGCCAAAAAGTAAATGTTCCCCGCCTGCAGTAGTGAAATACATTCAAAAACAACACATGATGTGCGGAAATTTGCCAAAAAACCAGTCAACGTAGGTCAGCAACCCTGAGTATCATCTATTTGTGTTCTCGTGTGAGGGAGGACCACATATTTTTGTCACAGTCATGGGGGCGGGGTTTGAAATGAACCCCAGCCCTGTGAGCACTTCCGCCTCCGGCTGTTCTGTCTGCATTGTGCCTCTTCACAATTTTATACATCGGTAACGGACAAATCACACGATTAGTAGTTGGTGCCTACATAGCTGTTGCTTCAACCCCCAAATTTGTTCTTTTGTTTTTCCTTATGGGCAGATAATCTGGACTCGAACAAGACTGCAAGACGACAGCCACTTGTCTTTGAAACCAGACAGCAAGCCCAAATACACTAATAGGAGAAACAGAATGAACAGCAACAATGAATGGAACAACCACTATGAAAAAGCCACGGAGGAAATTTCGGACTGTAACTTTGCAACTGCGGAAGAACACCTTAAAACGGCATTCAATGCGGTTCAAGCAGGATCAGCATCACCAGAGGAGATTGAATGCACACTCGCTGTACTCGCACAGGTTCAACGCTTTCAAGGCGATTATGATGCATCAGCAAAGACATTCAAGCAATTGGTGGAACTACAGAAGGAGATACGGGGAACCAACAATGTTGAGGTTGGGTTGAGCTTGAAAGACTGGGGCGATATGTGCTTTGAGTCTGGTAAGTTCGCCTCTGCGGAGATGTTCCTCAAACAGTCTTTAGGTATACTCGAAAAGCGACTCACACCGCTGATGCGCGATTTTGCGGCTACGATTGACGCTATATCGGTCTGCTACAGGATGCTCAGCCGCTATGAAGAAGCGCTAGACCATGCAGAACGTGCGATTGCCCTCTTGGAGTTGATCTCAGGTCCAGATGGCTCCGGACTCATCCAGCCACTTGACAACTACGCACTAACTCTTGGTGCGGTTGGACAACATTCCAAAGCAGCTGAGGTACAGGCTCGGGCTGATTCACTCAGACGGCAATTCGATAAACAAAGAGAAAAGAGTTGATATTCCAGTGATCAGCAGGGGGCACAGACCAAATGTGCTCCCACTATACCAACAAGCACTGATAATCTGAACACGTCTTGAAGTCTTTGATTTGGCTTACAATAACGATGAAATTGTGTAGAACTGCTATCGACAACCTCCCCAAGAGAAACGACGGCAGTAAGGGTTTAATTATTGTTAGCCGTAAAAATAAGATCAGGTTATTGGCAGTATGCTATGTAGTAATAGAGACAACCTTGAATTCTGCAACACTACCAATTCGCAAACAAATGAGAGGGCTATTTTATTATTGTTATTAAAAAACAACCTGGAAAAGTTCAATCATTAAAAACCGTTGTAGACAACAATATATCAGATGAATCTGCAAACTACGAAAATGTCAACTCGCGTACTCCTGCATCTCGTAACAGTCGGTATAATGAAGTAATGCTTGTTCTTGCTTGCGGTCTTGAACTTCTCCCATCTGCGTTTGGCCTAGATGCACAAAAAGTAAAATACACTTGATTCTTAGCACGTGAGAAAGCAACAAAGAATGCACAAGTATGTTCATTTTTCTGCTCAGCAAACTTAATCCATGCAGCATCTTCCAGCCCGATAAAGATAACAGTGTCATACTCGAGGCCCTTACTCTTGTGGATAGTCATGGCAGAAACTGTATCATTACCCTCAAAATCTAATAGTGTGTCTGACCAATCCAACGATTTTTCATAGCTCAATGCGAGGAGCCTAGCTAAATTACTAATCGTCTCAACCATATTCCTGGAATTCTTGCACTGAGGAAATACGGCTTGAATGGCTTGTTCACCTAAGAAATTAATCACCACCTGTATAAGATTACCGACAGAACTTTCAGTCTTCTCACATACAATCATACTTTCTGAAAGATCACCCAGGAAATGACTAAGTCGTTTTTCTTCTTGAAAGACACTGTGTAAATTATCTAGGTCTATACTCGACAACCAGCATACATAGTTTAATGCATTGTTCCAATGTTTTGGCGACCGTTTGTCAATGGCTGCATGCAACAAAGACAGAACAGCACGTACCAAATCATCTTTTATGAGATCTTGGTATTGATCCTCCAACCGGCACTTCACCCCATACGCCAGGAGTTCCGGCAGTATGTACTGCGTATATATGTCTGGACGAACACGCGACAGAAGGCAAATGTCTGACGGGTTGACGCCAGACTTTATTCTCTCCAGTATGAGATCACGTATGCGCACTGCTTCGGACTCAGCCGACTCATATGAACAAATGATACATGCAGCTTCCACATCATCATTGCTCTTTGCTGCAGCTGTGGTTTCGCATTCTGGATCAATAGCACTCATTAGGTACTGCTGAATACGAACGAGTTCTGGATGAGATCTATGATTTAGTAGCATTTGCTTGCTTGATGCATTAAAATCAGCTTGGAAACGATCAAATGCATCTGGCATTGCATTCGCCCACAGCATTATCCTCTGTTTGTTGTCGCCTACTGCCGTAAGTACTGATTGAGAGGTCAAGAAGCACCGCTGGAGCAAATCGTACTGCACATAAGTGGTATCTTGGAACTCATCAAGGAACACATAATCATAAGTAATTCGTAAAGCTGACAGTAAGAGCGGATTCCCTTCTAAAATTAGTGAGGCAAGGCGCTTCACCATGTCAAAAGTCAGAATACAAGGTTCTGATGCAATTAACGCTTTCCAGAGTTCCATAATACCCCAGTCGACAATATGATTTGGGAGTCTTGAGGGTATCAGAGGCTCCTTACACAACAACTGGTTCAATAAGTGGGAGACGTTAAGGCTACGGAAACTCCAATGATTAGGTAGACTATCCGGCAGCTTGATCTCTCTAACTAGATCAGAAACCCGATTTCTTAAATTATCCTGGTCCTGACGATTGGATACAATCGAGTAATTTGCTGGTGGACAGAAACTTCGTGGTAGCCCACTAATAAATCTATCCAGTATGGATTTAGAAAACGCATCAAAGGTGAATGAGTCGAACCGCTGTGCAAGATTTTGTCCGCATCGCAGAACAACACGTTCTTGTAGATTACTAGCGGCATCCTTTTTAAAGCTGATAGCCAATATTCGCTTTGGGTCATGGCATCTACCTGTCTGAAGAAGGTAGCATGCCCTTTGTGCCAGCAACTCAGTCTTTCCTGCTCCAGGGCCTGCAATGACCGCATAGTTTTCTTCAGACCTGAGCACCTGCCAAGCGTTTTCCTCCAACTCAATGCCTGCTACTGGTTGCCAATTGTCTATTGCGATGACCATTGCAACGGTTACTCCTCATTACCTGTGGTAAGTAGCGTATTTGCCCGATCCAACAGTGCTTTCAACGGTTCTGGCATGTAATTGGCTTGTTCTTCAGGGTCCAGCTCCAGCCATGCGACAGTATGAGTTGTTGGTTTTCCTCGACTGTAGAACAGATAGGTATACCATGGGAATAGCTGGCACTCATCATCTGAGTAGCTTCCACCATCCCCACCCTCATTACCAAGGACAGCAGAAACGGCTTTCTTGACCCTGACATCAGTAAAAAGACCATCTTTACCGAGGCCACGGGGTCCATCGCTGTTACCAGCAACCTTCTGGTATGCCTTTGGAAATGCCTTGAGCATAAGGAAATCAAGGTCTAGTGGACTAGAGAAGAATATACCGTGTTTACGCAAATGTGGAAACCAGCCAGCAATTAATTCTATAGATTTGTCATCCAGTGTATGCATTTCTTGAAGTTCGTTGTCTGTAAGCGTTCGCTTAGTGCCGTCTCCATTACGGACTGAAAGCAAACTCTGTCTAAACTCGGCAGATGGATTCAGTTTTATTAATTCTTTTAGTACGTATTTTATTGTCACCCATCCACCAGCCCTTCGTTCTCGGTCTAGATCTAGCAGCGTCAGATAGGGTATCTCTAAGTCGTTTAGCAGTCGCCAAAAATGGCTCACAAACCGGCCACCCAATGGTACTACACTAACAAACGACGGGTCTAGATCATAACCAAGTGCAGACGCACACTTTGGCAAGACGATCTGCTCTGAATCTCCCTCACATAGAATGACAAGTCTAGCAAAATATAATTCTGGAAATGACTGGACTGCCTCCTTAATATACTTGGCAGCCTCATCGGCTGAATCTGGTAAAGTAATGGCCTTGATAGTCGTCTCGCCTGTCTTGTGATTCATTCTAAAGTAGCGTATCTCAGTGGGGTCTATTCTACTTACAATAGATGGTGAGTGACTCGTAACCAACACTTGAGCACTGTCATTACTTGAAATACTCCGTAGTTGCCCCATGATCCTGGCCAAGTAGTGCGGTGCTAGGTGGTTCTCTGGTTCTTCTACAGCAAGAATGTTAAGTGGTGCAGGCGACAGCTTCTCGCATGATATGTGGTCCGCAATTGGAATTTCAGTTCCGTCACCGCATAACAAACAAGC
>JAKPFN010000039.1 GCA_029551395.1 Armatimonadota bacterium
GCACCTGAGCAGTGTTATCTGCCAGGGTTCTCATGAGGTTATAGGCAAAAATCGAAAAAGGGGTGTCCGCAAATCACCTCATCCTGAGCGTGAAATGCGGACATAAAAGGTCATTTCCCAAAATTGTGGGATGGTAGTGAACTTGATTCGGCATCTCTTAGCAGCCAAGAGACCCTGAAACAAGTTCAGAGTGACGGCTAATCTTACTCTCTGGAGGGATTTGCAAATCCCTTGGTTGTTTTTCCGGGCTAAATTGCAAATTTAGCCCGAGGGTAAGAACTCTGGTCCGGCGCGAGACGGGCCGGACCATCGGAGTTACTCGTCACTCATTACTCGAAACCCGTTACTCTCTGACACTCATCACTGAAGGATTGCAAATCCCTCCTTGGCTATCCGCCGATATGCGCTCTTTCTTCTGCTGAGATTTCGGCAAGCACCTCTTTGGATACTTCTTTGACCTCCGGGACGACTGCCGAGAGCGTTTCCAGAATCCGTCCGGCCCAGGTATAGCCGCCTTCGAAGACAGTGCTTACCCCAGCAGAGCGGATGGCATTCTTCTGGTCAGCCGACATCGATTCTATCTTCCTCACGACTTCTGCTACAGACGAACCAGTTGCTTCGGCTGCAACAAAGCCATTGATACCGTCCTTCACCTGTTCGCGAAGACCGCCGCCATCCTCTGGAACAATCAACAACCCACCGCCCTTTCTGATGAGCAGCCTTATCTCCGCCGGAATCAACCCAAACGGCTCACCTTTGGCAAGAATGGGGATAGCAACACACAGGTTGAGCTGAGAAATGCATGCGCAGAGGTCGAAATCGAACGCATTGATAACAGTGCAGTTCTTTCCAACCTTGTCTGCGGCTTCTTCCAAATACGGCGCGGGGCCAAGCGAGACGACTACAGCCTGGTAATCATCACCAAGCTCTCTGACGACATCAAAAGTCACTTCCATCCGCTTGTAAGGCACTGGTCGGCCAAACTGGAGAATGATTTTCTTGTCTTTGGGAATTACGTAGCGTTCCTTGCCTTCGGCGCGGAGCTTGGCGTTGTATTCCTCGACCTTGGCCTCACATTCTTCTTGAGTGCGGATTCGGTATTTGGCATCGAGCGGGTCTACACCGTTTCCAGTAGGAATAATAGTCTCCGGGTCAGCCGCATAATCTGCCACAAGATGGTCTGAGACGAAGGCGGAAATCGTGCCTATGTGTACGTTCGGGAACCGCTTTGCCCAGTAGAAGCTTGCGAACTCAGCGCCAATCTTTTCAGGGTCAACCGGCTCCTGGTCGTGCTTCAAAGTAGTAGAGTGGACTACGCGTATCCACTGGACCGATTCATCGTTGTTCTGAAATGTGCCATAGATGGGTGTAAAGATGTAGAACGTGTCATGGCACCAGACGACGGTCTTTTGATGGTTTTTAGCGATATTCCTGGCTACCGACGCCCCGGCGATAGACTGCAGCTTGATTTGGTCAGGCGTACCGAAGAAATCCTCTCCTCCCGGCCAGTTGGCAGAGACCGGATGACCGTTCGGTGAGGCGTTAAGGACAGTCTGATACATGCCTCCCATGTCTTCGATCTTCTTTTTAGCCGCATCGCGGAATTCCGGGTCATAATTGCGGAAAGTAGGGCCGAAATCAGTTTCTACGAAGTAAGGAGTCAGCTTTATGCCTCTTCGGGCAAAGGCAGCTTTGACACGCGGGAGAGATGCCAGATGACCGCGAGTCACCGTGCAGACTCCTCCACCTTTAGCGACGATTCCCTCTATCGTAAGATGTACTGCTGCGAGATCCAGTTCGGGCATGGTACATTACCTCCGAATTGCAGATGTGGGAGCCATACATGTAATTCTAGCAAGGAATTACAGTATCCTCCCTGGAGCCTTTCGAATAGTTATAAGGTCGAAAAAGCAAGCGGAAGTGAGGGCCATGCGATGGCTTCCATAGAGAAGAGCCGCCCGAACATCGACCCGTGCAGCCACTCCAAAAGTATCTCCGAACCTGAACAAAAAGCAGTGATGTTTCATCATACAGGATGGGAAAGATTCAGTAGCAGGTAAATTTACCTGCCAGGTAAAATTACCGGTTTTCGTAAATCATGAAGGATGATTCAAAGGTTGTGTAGAAGGAGTAATTGTCCGTTATGATGTGGTGGCCGATGGGAAGGCTGCGACCCGATATAGTAAACGTATATCCTGCCGGGTGATCCTCCTGGCGGAAGGCCTAACCGGTAGGGATTCGTATGCTGCATCGGTGCTCAGCGCCAAGCGAGGTCCAGACGGAACCTGCGGGCTATACCACGAGTCCCAGCTCCCCATTATATGTTGGGACGGCGGACACAGAGCCGGGCCAGGAAGACGTTCGGGGTAACTTCGAGTCTTTCGCGCCGGGCTCTTTATTGTAATTGTACAATGAGCGCAAGTGGTGAGTGGAAAGTGAAAAGAGTAAAGTGCGGAACTTAACACCAAAAGCTAATCCAGATCATAACTTCCTTACCCTCACTTTCAACGCTTCTCATGCCGCATGAACCAGCAGCTATGACAGAAATTGAACGTATAGAATCTGTTAAAGTGACAGATGGAGCCGGAGAGCGGATTGATGCTTATCTCGCTGCTCAGCTTCCTGAGATGTCCAGGTCTGCTATTGGGCGGTTGATAGATGAAGGCCGTGTTACTATCGACGGTAAACCTGTCAAGGCAAAATATAAGGTCAAGACAGGTGATGAGATAACGGTCGAGATTCCTCCACCTGTACCTTCAGATATAACACCCGAAGAAATCCCGCTGGATGTGATATATGAAGATTCTGACATCATCGTAGTCAACAAACCGCGCGGCATGACTACACATCCAGCTCCTGGAGCGCCTGCTGGGACGCTTGTAAACGCGCTTTTGGCCAGGACTACCGACCTATCCGGTGTAGGAGGAGTTCAGCGGCCTGGCATAGTCCATCGGCTGGATAAAGACACCTCAGGGCTTCTCGTAGTTGCAAAAAATGACGCCGCACACGCAGGGCTTCAGTCGCAAATCCAGAAAAGAATGGCAGGAAGAAAATACCTTGCACTTGTCTGGGGAGATACCAGGTTCGAGAAAGCCGTAGTAGATGCGCCAATCGGCAGGCATCCGGTAGACAGAAAAAAGATGGCTGTTATTGCAGATGAGACAAAAGCCAGACCTGCGGTGACTGACCTGACAGTGCTTGAACGGCTCAATGGGTTTACGCTGATTGAAGCATCACTTAAGACCGGTAGGACACACCAGATAAGGGTGCACTGTGCATATATAGGTCATCCTGTGGTTGGCGACCCTGTTTATGGCGGCAAAAGGCAGCTTCCAGGCCGGTTTGGAGTGGCTGATAGAGCGGAATTTCAGAGGTTGGTCGATAATCTGGGCGGACAGGCGCTGCATGCTTATAAATTATCGTTCACGCATCCTCGCACAGGCGAACCAATGGAGTTCGAAGCCCCCATGCCTCCAGAAATGGCCGCTCTCATAGATTGGATAAGAGGAAGAGCAGTGTAAAGAGTAAAGTGGAAAGTGACGAGTTACGAGTGATGAGTAACGAGTATACCGTCACCCTGAACTTGTTTCAGGGTCTGAATTCAGATGCCGAATCAAGTTCGGCATGACGGAATTCAACTCGTCCGAGAAATCCGTTCCGTTATCCAATTATTTATACTCGGGCTTCCTATACTCGGGCTAAATTGCAATTTCCTATACTCGGGCTAAATTTGCAATTTAGCCCGAAATGGCTGAGGGAGGGATTTGCAATCCCGATTATTGATATTTAAGATGATTATCCGGGATCACAGATCCCTCTGCAATCTGTCCGGGAGGGATTGCAAATCCCTCCCGAGTAAGGATCCTCCCGAGTAAGGATCCTCCCGAGTAAGGATCCTCCCGAGTAAGGATCCTCCCGAGTTGGGATGGGGGCATCGGCATAAAAAACACGCGCCGATGCATACTAACTTACATATAATTATGCTTGAAACTGGCTTACGGGCGCTTTGTTCTGGTTGACTGCCGACTGACGGGAATGCTATACTTGGCTGGCACCGGCACCTATAGGAGTCAGGGTGGTGAAAGGAATAAATGAACAGGATTTGCGTACTGGGACTGGGATATATCGGCTTGCCTACGGCAGCTTTGGCTGCATCAAGCGGACTTAAGGTTATTGGCGTCGATATAGACCCGGAAGTCGTCCGTAGCCTCGGTAATGGCCGCGCCCATATCGCAGAGCCTGACCTCGATGTCCTGCTGGATAGAGTGCTAAAGAATGAATCGCTCATCGTCCAGACCACTCCCTGTCAGGCTGATATCTTTTTAGTTGCCGTACCTACTCCAATCACAGAAGAAAAAACCGCAGACCTAAGCTACGTAGAGTCGGCTATTCGTTCCGTAGTCCCTGTAGTACAGAAAGGGAACCTGGTTATAGTCGAGTCTACAATCCCTCCTGGCACAACTGAAGGAGTCGTATCGAAAATACTGACTGAGAGCGGGCTTGTGATTGGTGAAGACCTCTATGTTGCCCATTGTCCTGAACGAGTGCTGCCTGGAAGGATATTGGAAGAACTGGTCAATAACGACAGGGTCATCGGCGGCATAAACAGAGAATCAGCACTTGCAGCAAGGCAGTTTTATGAGGAATTCGTGCGGGGAGCGTTGTTTTTAACCAATGCCAGGACTGCCGAAATGGTCAAACTGGTCGAGAACGCTTACCGCGATGTGAATATCGCGTTTGCCAACGAGCTTTCACTTATGTGCAGCCACCTGGGAGTCAACGTTTGGGATGTAATCGACTTTGCAAACAGGCACCCAAGAGTGAATATACTTCGCCCCGGTCCGGGTGTCGGCGGACA
Organism: Armatimonadota bacterium; assembly: GCA_029551395.1. Lineage (GTDB taxonomy): Bacteria > Armatimonadota > UBA5829 > UBA5829 > DTLH01 > JAKPFN01. The sequence goes on from JAKPFN010000039.1 coordinate 4,859, forward strand.
CTGCATAGCCGTAGACCCGTGGTTCTTAGTAGAAAAAGCACCGCAGTCAACTTCGTTAATAGCTACTGCAAGGTCAATCAATGACTTGATGCCTGAGCATGTAGTGGCAAAAGTTGCATCGGCAGTACCTCCCGGTGCCAGGGTTGCCTGTCTAGGCGCATCATACAAGGCAGATGTTGGCGACACCCGCGAAAGTCCTGCAATTCAGGTAATCGAAGACCTGATAGCCAAGGGATATGTAGTAAACGTTGTAGACCCTTATGTAAGCAAGATGAATGGTAAAAGTCTGCCGCTTACGACGCTCGATGAAGCTCTCGATACCGCTGAATGTGTTGTCTTACTGGTAGACCACAGCGAGTTCAAGCTGCTCGACGCAGCCAAGTTGAAAGAAAAGTTTGCAAACGGTAAACTGATAGATACCAGAGGCATCTGGACCCGGACAGACGGCGCTTGTCCATTCCAGGGAATAGCTCCAAAACCCGCAAAGCGTGGACTCGTCGGTGTGAGATGCTCAAACACACAGATAGTTGATCCCCAGGTTATGCAAAATATCTTCGGACCTACAGATACTTATCTTTTATCCACCTGTTTGGAGTCTACAACGCGATGATCGACTCCGAACCTACTGCCGTCGAGGAGCAGGCACCTCCCAGGCCAAGTCTGAAACATAACGCAGTTGCCAGATTCCTGGCCGGAGGAGCTGCCATGTTTGCTACCCAGGCATCAGGAATAGCAATTGCACGTGCTCTGGGGCCTGAAGGCAAGGGAATAGCAGGTCTGCTTGCACTGGTAGCATCCGTGGCGCTTATCAGCATTGACCTTGGCTTGACTACCGCTGGAGTGTATTTTGTAGGCAGGAAGAAATTCACTGCTCAGAACGTTGTCAGCACTTATTTAACGGCAGGTGCGGTTCTAGGATTAGTCCTTGCGTTTACAATTGCTGCTGTGAGCCATCCGCTGGCAGATCTACTCTTCAAAGGCAAGTATTCATCTCTCATTCTTCTACTGGCGATTGGTATGCCGCTTGTCCTGATGAACCACTGGCTTACAGCGGTTGTAAGAGGGCAGGAACGGCTGGTTCCTCTGTCATTGATACATATAGCGGAGAGTGTAGTTGGGCTTATTGTTCTGGTTCTTGCACTTTTTGCGCTGAACTTAAGGGAAATCTCGATTATCTGGTCAATCAACGCAACGGCAGCATTTGGGCTGATAGCGACAGTTGCTCTGCTAATGCGGCATGGAATTAAGTTTCGGTTTGGAATGGACTGGCAACTGCTACGCGAGTCAGTCAACTACGGACTGCGTGGGCAGATAGGCCAGATTCTACAGTTCATCAACTACAGGTTCGATTTATTTGTAGTAAACAAACTGCTTGGGCCTGCGTCTGTTGGAATTTACAGCGTTGGCGCGGCTGTATCTACGGTCATCTGGCAGATACCTGATGCGCTGGCTTATGCTCTTTATTCGAGAGTCTCATCCGTTGATCCTGAAGAAGGAAACCGGACAACAATGAAGGTGGCAAGGCAGTCTATGATTCTCAGTACGCTCGCTGCACTTGCATTTATCCCGATAGGCTACGTTGCCATACCGTATTTGTATGGAGAGGACTTTCGCCCGGCGGTTGTGGCAATGTGTTTAATGCTGCCAGGTGTAGTTGCGCTATCATATTATAAGGTGCTGGGAGTTCACATGGCAGGTCAGGGACGGCCGGAGTATCTTTCTTATTCGGCTGGTGTCTCGGCTGTCCTGACAATTGCGCTGGACTTTCTGTTAATTCCCAAAATGGGGATTAATGGAGCAGCCATTGCGTCTTCCATCGCTTACACATTAAGCGCGGGAATGTCGATTTTCTGGTTTGCAAGGGTGTCCAAAGTCAAGGGCATCCACAAGTTGTTTGTTCCTGAGGCCGAAGACTTCACTGCATGGCTCAGGATAATAAAGAGTTTTAAAGCAAAGGATAAAGTGTGATTATGAGTAAGCTTCGGAAAGCTGTATCGAAGCTGTACAACCTGGTTGGAAAGTGGTATCTGACTCCCAAGCTGAGGTCAGAGTGGAATGCTCAACCGGTCGGGAAGATTAACGAAAGGCCGGTTGAATACGCTTTTGCCATGAAATGCCTGTCACGGGTTTGCCCACAGGAAGTTCTGGATGTTGGCCCAGGAACAAGTCCGTGGCCGCAGTTGATGGCAAAATGCGGGTTTAAGGTAACTGCGATAGATGAAATCCAGGGTTACTGGGCCGGAGAGTTCTTCAACAGGCATCATTACGTCATCCACGACGATATTACCGACCCAAAGCTATCCCATGAGTTCGATTTTGCAACCTGCATCAGCGTAATTGAGCACATTCCTGACCATCTGGCGGCTATGAAGGGGTTGTTCAAGCTGCTTAAGCCCGGCGGGTATCTGGTTGTATCGTTTCCTTACAATGAGAGCTGTTTTGTGGATAACGTATATGCTCTGGAAGGCGCAGGATATGGTAAGAATGCCAAATACATCTGCCGTGTGTATTCCCGAAGTGAGATAGACCTCTGGCTGAAGGAATGCGGCGGGACGATTGTTGAGCAGGAGTATTATGAGGCATTTACCGGAGACCTTTGGACGTTCGGCCAGCGGTTGTATCCTCCACGTGAGGCTTCGAAAGACAGCAAGCACCATCTGACCTGCCTGCTTATTCGCAAGAACGGCTGATTTGAAGACATTTCAGGCTTTTTTTGCCCAGAAGATTGCCCGGTCCGACTTATCAGTGTAAGGGCTGCCTTTGCGGTCTCCGTAGAGATTTTCGATGATGAATCCATAAGCCCGAAGCCACTGCTGTTGCTCTACAACACTGACTGGGTGCTTTTGCACAACCTGCTCTATAGTTGAATTTGTTCCATCGGGATATTTGATGGTTATCAGTCTGCGGGCTTGCCAGAGCCTCTTTGGGCCATCGAACCAGATAGTCTCGGTTGTTGCATCGAGGCAGGTGCCATCGTCACAGGTCCCTACGGGAAATATGCTTTTTCTCGGGCCGGTCTGCCGCCAGGACTCGTCTAATTCGCCTTCCATGTGGTTATTGTCCAGAAACAGGTATCCACCAGGTTTTAGAGATGCGGCTGCTTTGGCAATGCAGGTTTCCTGTTCCTCTGGTGTAGCAAGTTCGTAAAGGCAGTTAGCGCCAAGTATGACCAGGTCAAAGCCTTCGGGCCAGGAATAAGCAGTCGCATCAGCTTGAATCAGCTTCACGCGGGTCTTGATGTCATCTGAGAGCTTGTTGAGCTTACTTTGCGCGCGGTTCAGCATTGCAGAAGATTCGTCTATCCCTACCAGCCTGCGTTCATCACAGGCTAGAGGGATAATTACACGTCCGGTGCCGCAGAACGGCTCCAGAATATGCATAGCGCCGAGATTGTTGATACGGCTGCGGATTAATTCGATATCATCCACATAAGCTTCGGTTTTATCGTAGATTTCGGCGATATGCGGGTCATCATACGCATTTTTATTCTTGCTCAATAGCTCTCACCTCCAATCAATCCTTTGTGATAATTAAGATTATGGCTGCTTGTTAATGTTAGACAGGGCAAGCCATACTATGCATTACCCTGTCATCACCATCGTTTCGTCTGATGAGAACTGCTCATAGTGCTTGCGAATCTGCCGGACGTGATAGGCGATATTAGCTGACGAGCAGCCAAGTATCGCACCGGTCTCACGCCAGGTCAAACCTGCAAGAAGACA
>JAKPFN010000044.1 GCA_029551395.1 Armatimonadota bacterium
ACTAAACAAAGCCCGTGCAGCCCACTGGGGATTTGGATACGATAAAGACCGCAGAGGCGACAACGATAACAACTTCGTGGATGACTACAAAAACAGGGTTATCAACCTGGTAGGGTCATTCAGTGATTACGACTGGTGCAATGCCAATATAGATCGTCTGGGGATGATGCTTGCTGAGACGGTGTATCCAACAACTACACCGCAAGGCATACAGGACGCGGTCCGCAGCGATGCTTTCATGACGGCTGATGAGTATATGGATGATCACAATGATCGCCGCGGCTCGTTGTATGACGGTGGATATGAAGAGATGTGGGATACCCGCATGACTTTAAGCCCAGGCAATATCCATGAGATGGGGCACAATGTCATCGGGCTGCCTGATCTTTATGGTCACGGTATCTGGGTAGAAAACATTCTACTCAAAGACGAGAACGGCAACCCGTATGGCGGAACACCGCTTATTCCGAATGTAGACGTCGTAGAACACAGTGTGCCATGGACATCTGCAACCTGGGGATATCCTGACCAATTGGGTATCGGTTACACTCCTCTGATGGTGAACAACCACCTGTGGTTAGATGCCTTTACTGCCGGTCTTGTGCAGAGATATGCAGGGAAGCGTAAAGGGCTGGGAGATTATGCGGACAACTTCGGAAAGATGGTCCCAACAAAGAACATCCTCCAGATTTTTGATGTAAACGATGAGTCTCTGAAGAATGCGCGGGTGTATGTCTACCAGTGTGCCAATTCATGCTACATCTATATGCCAAACAAGTATTATGCTGACAGGCCAAAGTTCATCATCACTGACGGAGGAACCGGCAATTACCTCATTCCGACACGCACGGAAAGCACCTGGGACGATTGGGATACGGATGGAGTAGAAGGTTCTGTGAATTGCCTGACTCCGTTCGACCGCGGCGCGAAAGGTGAAGTGACATCGAGCGGTATACATTGGCAGTCCGGCGAAATGCTGCTCCTGAAGATTGTAAGCAACGGGCAAGTAGAGTTCCAGACAGTGCCGCTTACGGAGATGATCATCGAGTATTTCAGCGGAAATGTCAGCAGCGCCACCTATCCGATTCGCACCAGCTTGACCAGTTCTGCTGTGCCTCCACAGATTGAACTGCCTGAGATACCTGATACAATCAAAACCACAAACCTCAGGCCGGTTGCAAAGGTCAAGGATGTGCCTGATAAGCCAGGTGAGCTTGTTTTGAAGGTCAAAAAGGGTGAGGTTCTTACCTTTGACGGCTCACCTAGCTATGATCCCGAAGGTCAGATGCTTCTTTACAGGTGGGATGGTCCTGGTGGGGCTTCATTTGAGCCTGTGAGGACTATCGACACAAGTAGAATCGGTCCGGGAGAATACGAAGTCAAGTTCTATGTAATAGATGGCGTTCGCTACAGCGATGTATTTGTAGCCCGCTTGTTTGTTGAGTAGATAGCTTATCTTAGGGCAAGCTGAGGGCTATTTGCATCCTGGCTTGCCAACGAAATCGACACTCGTGAGGGCAGCAGAGGGATTTATAATCTCGCTTATTAATATTTCAAATGATCATTCAGGATCACAGTCCCCCGGCTGCCTGTCCGGGCAAATTACTGATTATGAGAACTACTTCCTGACAATGCTTAGGGCCAAAGGTATCGACTTATCTGATGATGTAGTGTTTCTGCCTTCCCAAGTTTGAGTGCTTCAGAATTGCTCAAGCACTTGAATTATCTACATTTGTTCCATCAACTCAATTTCACGTTTGACTGCTAAATGTTATCGTGTTATAAGTAAGCCTGTGATAATAGCTCAGGCTGATGACGCTGTTATATCAATCTACCATTCAATGAGAGAAGGTATTTTTATGACAAGAAAGCATATCGTTGGGATAGTTATGGCTGCGATTGCAGCACTGACTATCTGCTTGTCTGCGTCAGGTGCGCTTCCACCTGGCGTTACCGAGGAAGACATGAAATATATCATGCCGCTTTCTCAGGTCAAGGCAGGCATGAAAGGTTATGGACTTACGGTATTCAAAGGCGTCAAGATCGAGAAGTTCGATGTAGAGGTCCTAGGAATACTCAGAAGTTGGAATCTAGGACGGCATCTCATCCTTGTAAAGATGAATGGCGGGCCAATCACAGAGCGGCAGGCTAATATTATCCAGGGAATGAGCGGCAGTCCCGTTTATATCGATGGAAAGATAATCGGGGCTATCTCTATGGGGATGTCGTGGGCTAAAGATCCAATCTGCATGGTCACTCCGATAGAAGACGTGCTCTATGCGCTGGACCCCAATCTTCCTGATCAGCCATCAGGATTATCCAGCACGGAAGCTTTGCTGGATTCGCCAATTAACATAGGTGGAGAAGTTATTACCCGTGTAGAGATGAGAAAATCCGGCGTTGATAAGCCTGCACCGAAGGGAACGCTGGTCATGACTCCGCTTATGACCCCTGTTATGGTCAGTGGATTAAGCGGAAAGAACATGGACCGCCTGGCTGAACTGTTTGAGCCTTATGGACTGGTTCCGGTGGCCGGACCGGGCGGCAAAGCTGATGTCATTCCTGTCGAGCTTCAACCAGGAGCAGCCGTAGGAATGGCGCTGGGCACCGGTGATGTCGATATGACAGCAGTCGGCACGGTTACCTATCGTAGGGGTAACAAGATTACAGCATTCGGGCATCCGTTCCTTATGATTGGCCCTATCGATGCGCCGATGTATACAGCCTATATTTATGACGTCTTTCCCAGCTATCAGACATCGATGAAGCTGTCTGCGCCTATGCAGGACATTGGACGCATATTTGCTGATATGCCCTGGTCTGTAGCCGGAGAAATCGGCCCGAAGGCCAAGATGGTTCCTGTTGTTGTTGAAGTGGAAAACCGCGCTCTTGGCATTAACAACACTTTCCGAGCAAATTTGATAAACCATCCGCTTATGACACCGGAGCTTATACTCACGGTAGCGCCTCAGGGTATACAGAATGTTCAGGTGATTCCTGGCGACGTAACAGCCAGAGTCCATACTACTGTGGTTGCGGATAAGATAGGAAAGATCGAGTGTGACAATATATGCACAGCTCAATACCGCATCGAAAATTCGGCTTGCGCTGATCTTGCAGAAATACTGAGGATTCTTTCCAGGAACCGATTCTATCCGCTCGATATAAAGTCGGTCCATATGTCCGTAGTGATAGAATCAGGCCGCACAACGGCTGAAATAGAGCGGATTTCCGTTGATAAGAGCCGTTATGAGCCGGGAGAGACTGTGCTGGTAAGTGTTGAACTCAGGCCATACAAGAAAAACAAAATCGTAAAGACCCTGCAGGTGCAGATTCCTGAGGATGCCCCTGATGGCTTTTTGACTCTTCGAGTAAATGGCGGCTTGGTAGGCGGAGAAGAGACTCCTGTCACAGTTTCTCCTGAAGGAACTGGCGCAAAGGTCACTCCACTTCCCGGCGGCACCGCTGAGAATATACGGCAGATGATAGATAAATATCTAAGCCGAGAGCAGAACAATGAACTCATTGCCAGGCTGCTTCTTCCAACGCCTGCAGTGAGCATAAATGGAGAGACATTTGCCGGGCTGCCGGAAACTATTGCTGGTGTAATGAAATCGCCGAAAGCAACGAATTTGAAACTCGACCGTGAAGAGGTCAAGTCCGTAGTTGCTACAGATTATATTCTTACCGGGCAGCAGAGCATGACGATTAAGGTCGAGCAGAACAGGAACGGTGAGAAGAGGGAATCGGGCCAAAATCAGCAGAATAGCTCGAACAAAAGCGATTCACCGAAGCCTGTTCAGGCAGCAGATGCAGGAAGTTTTGTCACTACGTCCTTTACGCCCGGAGTTCCTGCCTGGAAATCAGTAAGGATACCAACGCCTGCGCCGGATGCTCCTGCAGAGGCCGCTCAGCAGGCAGACAAAGCTAATGGACAGAAGCCTGAACAGAAGCAGGATGAGAAAACTGAAACTCCGCAGGTTGAAAAGCCTGTAATAAGGCAGCCTGCTGTTTGGCAGCAGAAAACGAGAGACGACTTTGCCTCAGGGAAGTTTGAGGGCGCTGCAGTATCAACAGGTGACGATGTCAGGATGGTTCAGGCAATAACAAAGCTTTCGGCGCTCCCAGAGAGTTATGTCTGGTGCGTCATTCCTGATGGCAATGGCGGCGTGTTTGCAGGAACAGGCGACAATGGCATCGTCTACCGGATAGATGAGACCGGAACGAGCAGCGTGTTCTGCGAAACAGGTGAAATGGAAGTCCACAGTCTGGTGATGGACTCGAAAGGCAATTTCTATGCTGCTACATCACCTAACGGTCGGATTTACCGGATAAGCGGTGACGGTCAGAAAGAGTTGGTTTTCGATGCTCCCGAGCGGTATGCCGTAACGCTTGCGGCAGACAGCAAAGATAATATCTACGTGGGAGTTGGAGATAGCGGTATGGTGTATCGGATTTCTCCTGAAGGAGGAGTGATACAGTTTGCCGAATTGCCCAACTCATCAGTTCTCGTGCTTGCAACGGACAAACAGGACAATGTTTATGCAGGTACAGGCAAAGGTGGCGTAGTCTTTAGGATTACTCCCGGTGGACTGGTAACTCCGCTTTACAATTCAGCCGAGAAGTCCATCGCAAGCCTCGGTGTTGACAGCAAAGGCAACATCTATGCCGGCACTGGTGAGGAAAAGGGCATAATTTACAGGATTTCTCCTTCGGGAACTGTCAAACCGGTGTTTGATAAAGCTCCGAAAGCTCTTTCACTTACAATAGATACGCAGGACTCGGTTTATGTAGTATCTGACGAGTCGATTTATAAGATACTACCAGATGAAAAGGTAATGTCACTCGATACCCGTCGTGCTGCAACTCAGTTCATATCGATAACCATTGACCCAAATGGCAGAATCTTCGCAGGCGCGGCTAATTCGGCGGCTGTTTATAGTTCTCTTCCAATGACTGCTGGAACATTCGAGTCTTCCGTGTATGATGCAGGACTGAAGTCTCAATGGAGCACTATCAGTTGGATAGGGAATGTTCCTGAGGGAACGTCCATAGAGGTTCAGACCAGGTCAGGCAACATCGCAAAGCCTGATTCATCCTGGAGCGAATGGTCACCGGCCTATACAAATGCATTCAGTCAGCAGATTGTCAGTCCGGCAGCGCGGTATATCCAGTATCGAGCAATAATGAAGACCACAAATGGCTTTACACCAGTCTTGAGGCAGGTTTCTATTACCGGTCTTACGGAAAACAGAGTTCCGGTCGTGAAAATCAACGAGCCTGGTCAGGGAGCAGCTATATCTAAGAGTGTAGAAATCAAATGGACGGGAGAAGACCCGGATAAGGATACGCTGAGTTACGACCTGTTCTATTCAGGAGACGGCGGAAATACCTGGCTGCCTCTTGATGGTGATTTCAAACAGGTTCAAACAGAGACTACTGCTCCACAGCAACAACAGCAGACTCCTCCACAGGGTGGAGTCGGTATGGAGATCAACATTGAAGGGCCGAATATTCCTGATCCTGATGAGATGCTGGCACAGTTAACGGCTGAGCTTGAAAAGCATCCAGAAATCCCTCCTGAGATAAAGCAGCAGATGCTGGAGCAGGCTCCTGCAGCAATAGCAAAGGCTGTAGCCGAAGCTAAAGCAAAACAGCAGGGCGACAAACCGGAGCAGGAAAAGCAGCCAGAACAGAAAGAATCGACAGTCACGACCAAGCAGACAACCTATAAATGGGATACCACAAAGGTTCCTGATGGTGTTTATATGATAAAGGTGGTTGCCAATGACAGGGCCAGCAATCCGGTAGGTTATCTGACTGCTGAGGACATTCTTGACCCGATTGTAGTGGCTAATACGGCTCCACAGTTGGTTGTTATGAAGAGGCAGATCAAAGTCAATGATGATAAGACTGCCACCATCAACGGTTATGTAAACAACAGCTTTATTCCGATTACCGGAGTCCAGTATAAAGTGGATGATGGAGACTGGATGGGCGCTGCATCTGTTGATGGTATTTACAACTCAGCATCGGAATACTTCACTATCCAAACCAAGGCGCTTAAAGCAGGCAAGCATAAGGTCGAGATAAAAGCGATCGATGCTGCAGGCAATCAGGTGTCAACTTCGGTTGAGGTTGAGGTGAAGTAAAGCAATTGGTACCGAATACAGGCAACTGAAACTGCTTAGTTAAGTACTAAAGCACTGAAGGGGGATAGACCGATAATCATCGGCTTATCCCCCTTATGCATTGTCTATCTAACCTGTCAGGTAAGTTGTGTTCTGACAAGTGACCTAGTAACAGCCGCATTACCAAATTACTATTGATCTACTCCTATTATATTAAAATATAAAAAATAGGTTGACAAGTGTATGGTTGTAGGTTACACTCCTTTTAACATGCCACATTACAAATGGTGTATGCTTAACTTGGTTATACGCAGTTGATGACAGTATAGAAGGCGTGCGCGAAGCCTCGATGTCCATAGAAGCAAACACAAGTATCCAGGTTAATCTTACACTAATCTTCAATTGGGTTGGTTATGAACGTTGGAAGGAGAAAATGATGAAAAGAACAATAGTTATCGTAATGCTGCTTGCCGCGTTTGCGATTGGTTCGGCGCAGGCATTGACTCTTACAGAGTGGGCAGCAGCTCCCGTGGTAGAAAGCGGCTATACATTCACGCTTAACAGCTACACGTTGCCGGATGATATCGCGGTATTTTTCTTTGGTGGTAGTAACCCGATGGTATCTGTCTCAGGTTTGGGGTTCAAGCAGTACAATGGTAAGTATTTTGATTACACAATAACCGCAAACCAGCAGGACATCATATTTACTCAAGCACAAACGACCTCTTCGTTTGCAGGCAACTTTACCACAACCATCTACAATACTGATCCCACAATTGTATTTGCTGGTTCTCTCGCCAGTCAGGTAGCTGAGATTCCCGGTGCTTACTCGACTCTCGATATTCGAAGTGACTTCGGCAGCTCAACTATGGGCTGGCAGAACCTTCAAACTACGTTCTGGGTTGAAACAGTTCCAGAGCCATCGTCAATAATCGTTTTACTTAGTGGTGGTTTGGGATCGATTTTCGCTCTCAGACGTCGTAAAGTGTAGATCATAATTTCGGTTTTTAGGTATTGATAAGCCCACCAAAGAGAATTCTGCGGTGGGCTTGTTATTGATAACCTTCAAAGTAAGGAGTTGCCCCGTTTTCCTCAGGCAAGTTTGATAGCCATACTTCCAGGCTGTTTATCATCACTGTGTTGGCTCTTGATAGCTTCTCACGTCTGTGACATATAACGAATAGTAATCGAGTTGCCAAAGGACTTATCATTCTACCCCTATCTTTACAGTAAGCTCGAAGCTGAGGTCACGGTGAAGTTGAACAGGGACGGTGTAGATACCTGGGGAGGTGATAGGGCTGTCTAATTTGATTTTGCCTGCTCCAATCAGGAAGTCTGTCTGCTTTTTAACTGCATTTGCGATATCCTGTGCTGTGACTTCGCCATCATCAGCACTCCATGGAACGGCAATAGTGGTATTGGCAAGTCTATCAGCTATCTCTTCGGCTTTCTTGTGGAATCTATGGCTCCAGCGCTTGTGAGGCGGGCGTGTGTCTTCTAGATTGCGTAAATCCTCCTCGTATTCTACTTCTTTGACAGCCAGACCTTCAGGCAGTAAAACACGTTCAGCATATTCTGTTTCGACAGTTACGATTTCGTCTTCTTCACCAAGTTCATCAATTTTTTGCAAGAGTCTTACCAGCACTGTTTTGTCTCCTTATCTATTGTCAGATTGCCAATCCGTTATTCTGCTACCCTCGGCAGGTTGTACCCAAACTATTGGCTCCATAACGATGCGAGTATAAATTATCTGCAATTTTATTCGATACTGTAGAGGTTGTTGTGGCATTGATAGGGAAATTTTTGTTATATTAGTGCAGTACAGCTTAATAAGTTTCTCTTACTGGAGGTTTTATGTCAGGCGAAGGAAAGTGTCTGACCGAGGAGGTCAGCCAGGATCAGATTCTATCAATCATGCAGGATTTATTTGGGAAACAGACAGAGATTGCAGACTGCAGCCCCATACTTGGTGGACATTATAACCAGTTGTTCGATATCACTGTCAAAAATCCGGCCCGTCATGTGGTGCTCCGAGTGGCTCCGGGAGACGACAGACCTCTGCGCCGTTATGAGCAGACAATGATGCTCGCCGAACCGTATGTTTATAACTACATCAGGCAAGCAGGTGTGCCGACTATCGATATCCTCAAGGTAGACGGTTCCAGGTCGATAATAGACCGAGATTACATCGTTATGGACTACATAGATGCAGTGCAGATGAACCATCCTTCAGTCCCAGAGGAAGTCCATCCGCGAATTATGCAGGATGTAGGCAGATATACGGCAATGATCCACGGAGTAACAGAGGAAAAATTCGGCTGGGTTATGCCCGATGGTTCGATCAGAGGAAGCAAGAGCTGGACTGAGGTTTTTGGAGAACTCATGGTCGAAACATACGACAACTGCAAAAATGCAGAGATAATCACTGCTGATGAAGCCGCTGCCGCACTTGATTGTTACCATAAGTATCGGGCAGCGTTTGACGAATGTAAGGTTCCAGCTCTCATTCATAATGATATCTGGGCCCCGAATATCATGGTAAAGGAAATAGATGGAGAGTGGCAGATTGTAGCGATTATCGATGCAGACAGAGCGCTTTTTGCAGACCGTGAGTTCGAATTCGTGCTTTACGACAATCCGAATCCTGACTTTATGCTCGGTTACGGCATACCTCCTGATACATCCGAAAATGCAATGATTAGAAAGAAGTTCTACCGAATGCAGCTTTACATGCAGTATTCGTGGTTCTACCTGGTGATGACTCCCAGCCCAAGCTTCCAGCCAGTTGCCAGAAAAATTGCTATGGATACTCTACAGGAACTGCTTGATTTGTAATAGTGTCGCGGGAGATTCAATTTCGATGTCTGACGAAACGGTAGCTAAGGCAAAGCTGATTAGCGATGAGCAGATCAGGGCGATTCTTGGTTCAACGTTTGGTGTGCAGGTTGATATAGCTGAGTGCAAACCTATATTGAGCGGGTACAACAACACGCTATTTGAAATAAAGACCTTGAACCCGGACCGTCATGTGGTCCTTCGGGCGGCGCCGAATTCCGATGTGCCGGCGCATCAGCGTGAACGTAAGGTGATACTGGCTGAACCTGTCAAATACGACCTTTTGAGTAAAGCCGGAGTGCCGACAGCCAGGGTACTTGCGATAGATGGTTCCAGATCGATTATTGATCGGGATTATCTGATTATAGACTATATAGATGCAGTGCCAATGAACCATCCGTCTGTTCCTGCTGATGTAAGACCGGGCATTATGCAGCAGGTAGGCAGGTATACGGCGATGATGCACGGAATATCGTCTGACAAGTTCGGCTGGATAATGCAGGATGGATCGATCAGAGGAAGCGAAAACTGGTCTGAGGTTTTTGGCGAGATTTTCACCGAAGCCTGTAACAACTGCAGTGAAGAAGGGATAATCAGCGCTCCTGATATTGCTGCTGTTATCGACTGCTACTGGAGCTGCCGCGCAGTATTCGATGAATGCCGCACTCCTGCTTTTACCCACAACGATATCTGGGATCCGAATATTCTGGTTCGAGAAAAAGACGGGGAATGGATTGTTGAAGGCATCATAGATGTAGATGAAGCACTCTTTGCAGACCGGGAGTTTGAGTTTGTGATATGGGAAGGTGCAGACCCGGATCTGTTGCTTGGTTATGACATACCTCCTGATAAATCTCCAAATGCACTGCTCAGGAAGAAGTTTTACCGTATGCAGCTTTACATGCACTACGCTTGGTTCTACCAGATAATGTCGATGAGTCCCGAGTTTCAAAAGACTTCAACCAGAATTGCGGTGGATATTCTGCAAGAGTTGCTAAGTTAACGATCTCTCAAAGTTAGTGTCCCTGCATAAAGAATAAACACTGTAAATAGGATTTGTGGTGCAGTTCATATATTAAATTTAAGCATAAACCGAGCAATTCTACCTTGACAGGTAAATATGCTGGGGGTAAATTGAAATTAGTAGGCATGTAGTACTGAGGAAAGGAGGGAGAAGAGAACATAAAGATTCTCGCAATAATAGCGTCTGCGGCGTTGCTCATGGGACTGGTTGTTCCAGTTCTCGGCCATACAGGCCCGTTAGTTGATGATGAGCCAGCATGGACCGAGGTGGATTTTGCGTCACTTAGCACAATATCTGAAGTCCATAATGAGGCCATAGACAACCCCTCAAACGTTTATAAAGGCTGGTGGTATGTTAACCTCAATAATTACACTAACACGGCCTGGGCTGGCGTTACGATCACTGCTGGACCGAATGATCTCGTTGCCATCGTTCAGGGTAATGGCCTTGAAGATGAATGGGGATTCATTGGTAACAGTGTCGTCGCAAACAAGGCAGGAACTGCAACTTATAACGGCTATATAGGCGACAGAACCTACACAAACGGTGCTGAAGGACAGCTTTGGCAGTCAGTAACGTTTATGTTCGACCAGCCGCTTACGCAGACCCAGAAGGCAGGCTTTAAGGTCTATACAGACAACTCATATTATGAAGGACCTTATGCTTCATCCTTCTGCGTTTGCTTCACACCGATTGCCGTTCCCGAGCCTGGCAGTTTGGGTGCCCTGTTCGGTGGCGTGACAGCTCTTGCAGCATTTGCTCGCAGGAGAAAGTAAATTAGTAAATAATCCTTCATTGGTCAGAAATTTCAGGCCAGCCGATTGCCCAAACCGGTTGGCCTGAATCTTATTGAAACCTGTTATAAAGTCTGGAGTTCTGCAGTTACAGGAACTTTATTCGTAACTATATCGAACACGGGCGAATATTTCTGAGCCATCTGCATTGCCTGCTCCAATTTTTCTCTAGGAGCGTCGGATTTAATCCTGAATACTGCCTTGATGTTCTGATAACCTCTCCTGATATCGTCTGATATGCCAAGAAATCCGCGAAGGTCCAGTTCACCTTCCAAATCAAGCTCTAACTGGTCTATTTTTATCCCGTGAGCGGCTGCATGGTAGATACAGGTGGTAACCAGGCAGGAAGAAAGCGCGTAGAGTACTGCTTCTGTTGCATTAGGGCCATAATCCTCCCCTAAGAGGGCTTCCGGCTCATCTGCTTCCAGCACAAATGGCTTTGACCTTGTAGTGTCTTCACGTCCGAGCCCATAAAAATCTTGTATAGTCGTGGAGCAGTGGCCTCCACACACCCATCGGTTCATCGCACGGAATTTGAAAACAGCCATTTCAGGATTGTCTCTGCAGGTAACAATAGCGTCATGCAGCTTGTTTACATTTACTCCGTTTATTACTTTTTCAGTGACTTTTGTTTGAGCCAATTCAACTTACCTCCAAGTCAAAAATCTTCTTTGGAGTTCTTGTACCTTTCGGGTACTGATGAAACATTGGGAAGATGGCTCATGGCTACGATGTTCGAGTATGTGCAGTGCGAACGTCCTGAAGTTGTATACTACATTGTTCCATTGACAGCAGGTTATCATCCTGAGCAAGCAGTGTTTGTGGGTATCATCCAGTCATGGTTATAGAATGGTATAGTGTAGCTGTATGCCAAATCCTGTTCATACGATAGGCCTTTCTTGGAGGATGTTATGCATATTAGACCTTTAGTGGCTGAAGACAGATTAGAATGGCTGCGGATGCGGAATCTGCTGTGGCCTGATGAACCTGAAGACATTAGAACAGAGATAGATGACTTCCTGTCAGGCAAATCTCCCTTCATGGAAGTTGTCTTTGTGGCAGAGAGGGAGTCTGGCGGGCTTGGCGGATTTGTTGAAGTATCGAGAAGGGTTTATGCAGATGGCTGTCGGACATCTCCTGTGGGATATCTAGAAGGCTTATATGTTGACCCTGACCTTAGAGAACAGGGCGTTGCGAGGTCTTTGGTGGAAGCGGCTGAATCCTGGGCTATAGCTAAAGGCTGTAAAGAAATGGGGTCGGACTGCTATATAGATAACGAAATCAGCAGGAGAGTCCATCTTGCCCTTGGATACGAAGAGAAAGAGAGGATTATCTGTTTCTGCAAGAAGTTAGCATGAATCCAAGTCTTGGATAGCATCATCTGGCTTAAGAAATATTACTTTTTTAATAAAAACCGGTATTTTTACAGTGTGAATCTCCTGCACGACACGATAACATGCAGATGTAGCAGACGTTACACTGACTGTTATTAGTATTTACTATCTCGGGTGGAGGCCGCGCATGGAATTCGACAAACGAGATGAAGGGGCCTTTTGGACCCATAATACAGATGAATGTGAAGAGACTATTGAGGGAACAGTAGACTGGTTTCCGATAGCAGATGAGTTTCCCGAGATGCTTTGGTGTCTCTACTACCCGGAAAGAGACACTTATACCTGTCATGCTCTCCCTAACGATCCAGGGGCATACGGGTTAGTTACATTCTCGACGCTTGTGATTGGTGAGAAGTTCATCCGGGGTATGTCCAATAGAAAACCAGGTCTGACAGGTTGCGTTCCGGTAGTCAGGACTTTCGATGAAGCAAGAATGCTTGCCAAACAACGAGACACTGTTCAAGCAGTGATACTTCTGGATGACCCCGAAAATCCCAGCATCCACTACGTCAAAGCCGCAGGTGAAGAATCTGTCGGATAACCTTGTAGGTATGGCCATCATTGAGAGTTTTATGCCTGTCCGCCAATGATGGCCATATCTCATGAGAGAAGCGAGTATCGAGTAACGAGTGACGAGTGGGAATGTGCTGCCGCAAGTAGCAAAAGAATCTTATATCTTCAGCATATTGCTATCTATAAAATTTTAAGCCATAATGGACTCAGAGGCTCCTGAAAGGATGGTATTTGTATGACTATGAGGAGTCGGCAGTCGGGATTTACCTTAATGGAATTATTGGTAGTGATTGCTATCATTGCCATTCTTGCTTCTATCCTGTTCCCCGTTTATGCGTCTGCTAAAGAGCGTGCCAGACAGGTAAAGTGTTTATCCAACCTCAGGCAGTTGGCAACAGCTATTCGTCTTTATGCAGATGACAACGATGGCCGTTTGCCTTCAGCCGGTATCTATATGGGTACCGCGGACTGGGCCGGAGGAACCTCGGTTGGCGGGCATGTTTTTCCAGAGAAAGGAACAATCTGGAACTACACCAAAAAGAGCAGGTGGATTTTTTCATGCCAAACTGACTATAAAGTACCTCCACTCAATATCAACCCGCCTCAGAATCCATTTTATCCGCTTTCGTATACGATGAACTATTCATGTGATATTGCCAGACTTGATGGGCTGCCCATACGGATATCCAGGATGCTGCTGCTTATCCATGAGCACCGGAATGCCATAAATGACAGCTTGTTCTACTGGGGTGTTTCGCAAAACACGTATGACATCCCAAGCAATGTTCATTATGATGGCACTACTGTTGTGTATGCAGATGGCCATGCCAGGTGGGCAAATGCAAAGGTGTTGTGTCAGGAGCGAAATGAGAATTGGTGGAGCACAGGGCTGACACCTAGAAAGTAAGTGCAATTAGATGGATTCAATGCGGAGCTAATACTGTATTGAGTCTTTTATCCTCGCATATATTTTCTTTGCCAAAGGTCTTCCTTCAAGCTTCCCGACATGGTAAAATGCTACTTCGAAGCTATCAAATAGCCATTTACCTTGTAGAGTTCAGGAGAATTGCCTTCGTGGATCTATCAGAAAACAAACTAGTGCTTACGCGCCAGGGTTATGAAGATATACAACGCGAGTTGGATGAAATTCTAACTGTAAAACGGCCTGAAGTGGTTAACCGGATTCGAGAAGCCAGGCAGCTTGGTGACTTGAGCGAGAATTTCGACTATCAAGATGCTAAGCGGACTCAAGGGATGCTTGAGGCGCGTATCAGAGAACTTCAAGCGATACTTGCAGAGGCTACTGTTGTCGAAAACACCAATGGGGACGGCTGCGTGGGTGTTGGTTCAAAGGTTGTTGTCAAGGATTTGGAAGACGGGTTCGAAGACGAATACACTATCGTCGGCCCTACGGAAGCAAGTCCGGCTGAAGGCAAGATATCTCACGCTTCATGTATGGGAAGTGCGCTGATGGGCCGGAAGGCAGGCGATAAGATAACCGTAGATTCCCCCGGAGGCCAGTTCAGCTACGAGATAGTATCGGTTTTCTAAAGAAAGCGAGAATTGAATCTGTTTTATCGGTAGAGTGGGGCAGGTTGATAATATTTGCCCTAATTATCTTACAGCCTCTCCGGTTGTTCCCATCAAAGTTGTGATAAAAGCGGGTGAATACCCGCGAGACTTTCGCCGGGGATAAATATCCCCGCCATCAACAAAACACCGGGGATGTGTATCCCCGGCGGAACATCTTTATTCTCAGCAATTCCTCTTAATTGGTCATTTGGCTTACATTCTGCTTTATCCAGTCAATAAAGCTCGCTACATTAATAAAAATGGCTGATGGGTTTCGGGCAGCAATCTTTTCTTTGTCTGCATAGACAGACCATGCCGCGCCAAGGGCAATCATGCCCACTTCTTTGGCGCCGTCGGAGTCTGATGGTGAATCACCGATGTAGGCAGTCTTTTCGGGAGCGATTTGCCACTTTTTAAGCACCTTGCGGATAGAGTCCGGCTTCCTTCCGCCGGATGGATGGCCTGGTTCTACAACATCGAAGTATTCCGACAACCCAAGCCGCTTCAGAGAGATGTCCGCGCTTCCGATGCCTTTGCCTGTTACCACAGCAAGCAGCACACCTCGTTCCCTGAGTAGTTCTAAAGCTTCTTTTATTCCAGGGAATGGTTCTTCGCACAGGTTATGGGCAAGTTCATACTCCCGAAGATACATCTCTACCCCTTCCTGCCAAAGGTCCGGGACAAGACGCTTGATAATTCCTTCTTCATCAGGGCCATACATAGCCTCGATTTCTTCATCCGAGTAGACTCGTCCGGTGTAGTGTTTGAAAACATTTCTGAAAGCGTCGAAACAAATAGGCCAGGTCTCAGCAAGCGTTCCATCGAGGTCGAAAATCATTCCTTTAAGGTCAAGCGGCACTGTGATTAAAACTCCTAATATCTAATCCATCTGCGAGATAGTTTAACATGTTCCGGCTGTGCAGGGAAAGTTTACGAAGGCAGTTTTGTTGAGTTAATTACTTATCGTGGATCGATTTCAACCTTGCTCTTACAGCAAGCCTGCCTGATGAGCCGAAATATGGCCGACCGGTGCAGGTGATCAATGTCAATGTAGTTTCGCGCGTGCCGGCTAATATCGTAGTATCATTGGCACCTACAATTACTTTCTGCGTTACTACGTAAGTATAGTTCCTCTCAGTGGTTTTAAGGATTACAGGGTCATTCTGTTTGAGCTTTCCTAATCCTCTGAACCATTTTTCCTTATGGGCAGCAATACAGCAGTTGCCTGGTTGGCCGGGATGAGATGTCCCAGCTAACCGCATAGGCCCTTTATCTAGATCAGATTCGTATACTTCGTCAACTACCAGGGCATCTAATCCCAGCTTTGGAATGACAATTCTGGTGTATTTCAGTTCTTTGTTTTCTGTTTTATCAGCCTGATGGCTGCCCCAAATGCGTTGTTCTCCAGCCTGAAGCAGAGTTGATCTAAACGACCAGATAAAGGGCACTGACAGGCAAATCAAGCCGATTATCACCAATATGCCCCCAAATTGTCGAGATAACATCACATATTCCCCTTGTAAACTGACTCAGCCTTACATATAATAAAAACAGGCACTGCAATAAAAAGGTGATTCAGTGCTATGGTCTTATGAAGCAGATAAAACTCCCCATCGGAATATCGGTTATTCTCTGCATGCTCCTGGTAAGTGTGATACCATCGTCCGGAGAAAAGCTGCCTAAGCGTTGTACGATTCAGGGCATACCGTACGTCGAACAGATGAAGAACTACTGCGGTCCTGCTGCGCTTGCTATGGTGCTCAACTATTGGGGAGTCAAGACAGATCAGGAAGCCATTGGCAAAAAAGTATACGACCAAAGCCTTCGCGCTACAAACGGGGCTGATATGATAATCTTTGCTAGAGATAAAGGCTGCTCGGCCTATTCCTGGAACAGCAGTCTTGACGATCTCAAAGAAAAACTTACAGATGGCGTTCCGGTTATCGTGCTGCAAGACAGCAGCGTAACAGATAGGTCCGGCCATTACCGTGTTGTCACCGGATATGACGACAATGCAAAGGTTTTCTTCATCCATGACCCTTACGAACCTCAGACTAAAGAGATGCCGTACGACCTGTTCCAGTCGCTTTGGCAGCGTCATGGCAACTGGAGTCTCCTTGTATGTTCGAATGAAAGAGACATCTATAAACGGCAACTGAATGATCTCAATCCGGTAGTTCATATTGACCTTGCATACGTTTACTATATGCGCGGTAACCATGAAGCAGCAGAGCGCGAATGCAGTATGGCGCTGGAAATAGAGCCAAGCAACTTTTACGCGCAAACTCTGTATGCCAAATCTACTCGTGCTGCAGGCAAGCGGAGCAATTCTGATACTAAAGACTCCAATGCCAGGTCTGTAGATTTTGTAGGGTCTGATGAATTGAACGAGCCTACCGAGCCCGTTTTCGCACCGCCGCCCCCAGACCTATAAGTATACTTCCAGCTACAGCGAACCAACCCAGCTCGACTCCTGCAGCTGGCAGCACTTCATTACGACCTCCATCTCCTCCCATGTAGTAATCAGCAGATCCCATATAAGGATCATTAGCGAAAGAACTCTGTGAACTTGTAGTTGTTCCTGGGCCAGCGCCAGTTCCTGCCGGAGTTGTCGGAGTGCTTGGTTCATTAATAACAATTGTTGGTACCTGCCTGTCATCCGTAGTGCCAGGCTCAGTGATTACAGGCGGAGAGTCCTCACCTGGCCGGACTGTGGAATCAGGCATGGTGCTATCCGTTGGTGTTTCCTGTTCGGTTACAGTCTGATTTTCAGTGGCGGGAGATGTGGTCTCTGTGCCTTCTACGGTACCTCCCGGAGTGATGGTAGCAGTGCCGCCAGGATTTACCTCTGGTCCGCCGACTTCAGGAATATCCGGTGTGACAGTATCTTGAGCGGGGCAGATAAGGCCCAATGTGAACAGCATAAGGACTGTTACAACTGTTGTGACAGGTAATCTAATCATTCTGTTACCTCCTATGGCTTGTCGTAAACGTGTACCCTGATGGGTGGTCTGTTAAACTGCTTTATGCGGCAAGGATGCATATTGTTCGGATAAAAACTGAGCAATATACGATAAATTGTTTACAAAGCAGAGTTAGTATGGTAGAATGCGAGTATCCACAAACTTGAAAACCGGCAAATACAATTCCCAGGTGCCTGTTATGAATGATCAAAATCACAAGTTATTGTTCTGTTTATGCTTCACTTTTCTTTTTGGCATGTTTGCTGCGCCAGTATTCAGTCATCCATCGAGTATTGCCTATCAAAAACGCTGGGCTGGCGGTCTTCCCGTACATGTGGTTACTGTTAATCTCAATGACCGTGATGTAAGGCTTTCTCCTATGATTCCAAGATACGGAATAGGACACTCCGAGACCTGGAGCACGATGATTGCGCGTGCCAGACCGACTGCGGCAATTACAGGCACATTTTTCGATACCCGTTCCCTTTATCCGACTGGTGATATTGTGATAGACAATAATATGGTCTGTAGAGGTGTGGTAGGAACAGCAATCAGCATTAGTCCAGATAACCGGGTGACATTCATTCCCACAAAACGAGGTAGAATCTGCGACTGGAGTGCTTATCAGCATGTTCTGGTAGGCGGCCCGGTTATTGTCTGGGACGGAAAGGTTTCTGTGTATCCGAAAGCACAGGGTTTTACCGATCCACAACTGTTTGCCAAACGTCCCCGTACTGCTGTAGGCATTACAAAACACGGAAAGCTGTTGATGGTGGCTGTTACCAGGTCTGTTTATCTCAGCCAGATAGCCAGGAGCATGAAAGATCTTGGTGCAATAAAAGCTGTTGCACTGGACGGAGGCAGTTCGTCTGCACTATACTATAGAGGAAGGTCCTTTGTGAAACCTGGACGTCGGCTCACTAATCTACTGGTTGCATACGATTCCGAATCGAGGCATCAGGAAGTCAAACACCTGCTTGCACCTTCGGCAAATCGAATTACACAAGCGCCGAAATCCAGCACAGCACAGCAGGTTCAAAACTAAGCCTGCTTGCTACGGAACTTTACTGCTGAGCTAACGTCTATAACGTAGTTGACCGTTAGATGCGATTAATTACTATATAAAATTAATCTATAAACACGTTAACCGTAAGCAAACAGGTCTTAAAAGGCCTGTTATATTTGCCGAAAATATCAACTGGGCAGAATAACATTTGGTGGTGTGAAAGTGAGCGGTAGTACGGAAAGATTTGTATTTAGCCTTCCTGTGGAGCAGCGGTCTGATAGACGCAAGCTGGTTATGGTAGTCTCCAGCGATAAATCGTATGCGGAGTCTCTCCGCAGCCACCTGGCTCGGGATTTCGATGTTCTTATGGCTAAAGATGGAGGAGAGGCAGCAGCTAAGTCTAATGCAGTAAAAGTAGATGTTGTTGTTGTGGACCTCGGCTCTCCTGTCCTTGGTATATCTGCTCTTAGCCGAATAAAAAATGTGGTATCTTCACCATTGATTTGCGCTTTGACTAAACCGGAGATACCGTCAGCCAAGTCTCAGTTTGATTTCGATTACGTGCTTGCCAGACCTACGAGCGGTGCAGACCTGCCGGACCGCGTCAGGTTCATTCTGGCAAAAGCTGGCAACGAGACTGAGAATTGAGTAGCTGATTACATCGGTTTGTATATAGCGCCCATAAATAGAATTTCGCCGGTTTTACCGTCCTCTATGGCACAGAAGAACGGGCGGTCTACTGTGAGAATTCTACAAGACTAGGCATGACTCAAGTCCTTTTAATGCAGCTGCTGTAGCTGCCGCAGCTTCGGTGCCTTTTTCGTCTACACGCAGGTAGGTCTTATGTATTACCCGGTTAAGCCATGAGCCTTGAGAGCAGATTCCGGTGAAGTCGGCATTTTTTGCATCAAAAGCTACCCCCATTCCAAGTGAAGTGAGCGCTGTTTTCATCTCTTCTTC
>JAKPFN010000058.1 GCA_029551395.1 Armatimonadota bacterium
TTTCTGGTTGACCGAAACCATTTTGAACGGTCGGTCAGCCTTGTTTTGCGACAGCCCGATTCCAAACGCTGCTGGCCTTTTTATACCCCCTGGGGTATAAAGCAAAACATGTTAAGCCCAAATTACTAACATAAAATCAAGCTTTCGAACTTGAAGGCATCGTAGCGTGTAGTAAGGTCACTTCCAAAGCAGAAATGCTGTATACTGAGGCAGGTTTCTATGCATCGACTCGCAGAGCCGCAGGATAAAAGCCCATCATAGACATACCAGGTGTGGTGTACGGCCCTGTCGAAGGAATATGCACATTAAGTAACCTTTTTCCAACTCCTAAAAATCGGCCGCCAGTCCAGCCAGCCATCAAAATCGGTGAATGTTTTGATGTGATGACCTGCATTGAATAGGGTGATGCCTACCTCAGTGGCAACATCCTGAAATGCACGATGGACTTCTGCTATGTCTGTTGAGCTGCAGTTGATTGCCAAGCTGCTTTCATCAGGACCAATAAGAAACGCGAATAGATTATAATCACCCAGTTGTTGAAGTGCCACATCAGGTCTCTGTTCAGTTTGCTCTAAAAACGCAGTTATTGGAGAAACAGGACTTTCACCCTTGCGCGCTGCCTGTTTTATCTTAGATTCTAATGTACACTCTGCACCTCGTGATGAGATGACAAACAGAGGGTCGTGTCCGATAACTTCGTCCAACCATTCAGTGTTCAGTAGCTTTCTAGCGAAACCCGAGCAAACGGCATAGGCGCTATCATAACCTGGCATAACGTCATCTGTCCATATCACATCGATGCCACTCTTCTCAAGTGTTCTTATCCTGGCTGCAGTTTGCAAACGCGACGTATAATAAAGAATTGTTACACGTTCCTCTGGTTCTACTATTCTCGCTAACGCAACCTCAGTAAACCGACGACACTGGGAAGGAGACATTCCTAGTACACCACTCTGATATATCATTTCATCATCTGCGTTGCCTACTGATGCCTTATAATAGCCCCCGGTAATAGATATAACGCTAACATCAACCTTGCGCAGTATCTCATCTCTGCAACTCCCATAAATATCTAAACAACTGGGTGATTCCATAGCATATGCAACAAATGGCTGTGTGCAGTCCTGTTCCATATTTGTTACTTCATTCATTTATCCTTCGACTCTCTCCAGAACCTTGCATGTCATGACTAAACAAAAAGCCCACAGACACTACCTCACACTGCTATTCTACTAGCAGCCCGTGGTACTGCTGCGGGCTTAACCTTGTTATATCACATTTTTTAGACTATGCCAACGCCTGGTTGGCAAGATTCTGTTCTTCGGCTCTCGAAGGAAAAAAGATGCAGTAAGGGCATATTACGTGTTCTTATCCGCTTCTCCTAAAATACAGATCGAAACGTCTCTAGCGGTTAACGTCCAAACGGGTAGCGTCTGGTACGAGGTTGTTGTGCGGTTTTTACCAGCCGGACGGTCATTCCTGCGCCGTTCTTCTCAAACTGTACATCATCAGTCAGAGCTTTCATAAGAGGGATTCCCAGTCCGCCAGG
>JAKPFN010000060.1 GCA_029551395.1 Armatimonadota bacterium
TCACAACCGTGACTTTGCTGCTTGCGCTGTTATCGTTTCCGGCCATGACGAACCGAAGCATACCTTTGGCTGATTTTTCGATGAGGATTCCGTTCGAGTCCGGATTTCCTATCTTGATTAGTTGGTGTCTTTTATTATCCGCTCCTTTCCAGTCCGGTTTGATCCAGAACTCGATCATCCCGTGCTCTTTGTTCAATACTTGAGAGATGTCTGCAAGGTCAAAAACGTAGGCCGAAGCCGGATGGATACAATCGCCTATCGTTCCGTTAGGAACCTTTTTACCTTCGCCGAAAGTGTCTTTATTCGGGATTGCGGAATTGGTGAACCAGGCGGCGGCTACTTTACCTGATATGGCAGCTTGAGGAAGCAGAACCGCGAGAGCAGCCAGAAACAATACACAGTACTTCATCTATACCCCCGATAAGAATCCAAACTGCGAGCCTGAGACTGATACCAAGCAGGCAGTGGATTTACGGTCTCTGACTTGCCAGGATTAATTCAAGTTTAATCTTCAGCCCAATGCTTTCATATTTATGTATGCCTGTCAAGTTAAATATCTATAGTTCTATATTATTCTGCGTAGAAATAGCATGTTTGCTTGCAGAGGTGCCGGAATTGGTCAATTTATTGGGTCAAATGGCTGGTTCCTGCAGACGGGAAACAGGGTGTATGGTTTTGGATGGATTATGATAATTATACCGTTCGGCTGCGGGAGCGCGGAGTATAGGAAAGCTGATGATTATTTGCCAAATCAGCTCCCGCAGCCTTTAATGGGCGATTGATTCCACACATCTGACTTTGGTAACGGCATCTGCACAGGTTACATATTCTCTGCTTCTTTCATCATCTGCCGGATAGCCTCGGGATTTTCGCGGACCATGTGGGCTGCTGCGGTGGACCTGGGGTTGACCATCCCGACGGGCGTCATTATAAACCAGTCGCTTATCTGGTCTATCTGATACCGGCCGCGGTCGCCTTCTTTAATCCCTGAGACATTATAGGACTGGTTTAGCAGAGTGGCATCGATGTTGTCGTCGAACATCTCATGCACTTCAAACCACATGTGTTCCTTGTTTTGGCCATCGTCTGTGGTGATTCCCAGCTTTACACCATACATGAAGCCGAATTCGGTGAATTCTTCTCTTAAAGAACGAAGCAGCGGGTAAGTCTTTCTTGCTCTTTCAGCCATCAGATCATATGCAGCATTCGGGAAGCTGAACATGGGATTTTCCGGCACGCTCTTGCTTAGAAATACCGAAGGCCGAACAGCACTGCGCCCGAATAAGCGGCCAATAAACGTTCCACCCGGCTCGCATATAACCGAATGCCTCTGTATATGGTAATCATCCAGAAAGCCCTGGATCTTTGCTTTATACTGAGGTTCAGCGCAGGCTAAGAAACGGCTCATTTCCACCATCTGAATATTCCCTCTTGGGTGAACTAGCTCAAACAGCGGCGTATTAGGCTGGATTGTGCCTTCCAAGATATGAAAAGCTATCGCACGGGCAAGGTCCCAGGAGTTCGACATAACCTCATCACATGGATCGATTATATCGAAGTCGAAATATCCAATTTCCTTCAGGCCATGTGAGTGCAGCCAGAAAACCTTGTTCTTTTCTTCTGCTATGACATGAAGGTTGATGATGTCTTCGACGTCCAGGTCAGCGTCATGGCAGAGTTCATCGTCAAGCTGTTCGCGCGTCCAAACACGGCCGCATAAGTTGTCCATAGCTACCAGTCCATCATCTCCCATCACTGCCCGCAGGAACCGGAGCATCATCTTTCGGTCGCGCAGCAAATGCTCGTAACGGGAATTCATCTCAAGCATAAGGATGCTTTTACCTGACTCGGCAGCTTCGATATCTGCTTTGGGGATAAAGGAGAACCGGAAAATCTCTTTTGGAGGGGGTTTTAAGTCGTCTTCACAGATGAGATTCGCGCTGCCCCACTCGGGATGAACTAGGTCCATCTTCCATGACGTTCTACTTGCCCCTGGATGCACCTTAACGTTTATACCAAGACCTTCGAGGAATAAAAATTCGTCCGGCTGAGGCGGAAGCTCTCCTCTGAACAGCACGGAACCAAAGAGCGGTAGTTTCTTTTTCCACCAAAGAGCCATTATGTTTATCCTTTCTCCACTAGCTTATGCCTAAAGCTCATAATCTGACGGATGTTCGGTATATGATGCAATATACACCATCTCCTGCCGGATTTCCTTCATAGATTACACAGGTCTTCGAGTGGTTAGTGAATATGAGCAGTGGAAAGCAAATATAACAAGCGAATTCCGGTAGTGAAAGAGACTGCGGCTTCTCATCGTATTTATATTCCAGCCGGATAGATGATGCGTAGGCAGTGTTCTGAGATGGTTCTGTTATGAAACCCTATTCTGTCCAGACTCCTGCTGGGCCGACTATCTCTGTTACGGCTGCGAAGAATTGAGGGGATGGTGCAACGCAGCACTCGGTGTAAATCCGCATAAAGCCACCGTTTCTTGGAGCATGTATGTAAACAGGCAGTTCACCTGGGTGCTCGGAAACCACTGTTCTAAGGTCAGCAAGCGACTTGTGAAGCTCAGGTTTAATGCGGATATGCACAGCAGAAGTCCCTCCAAGCTCTATAGAAGGTCTTGAAGAGGTTTCCTCCTGCTCGGAAACCAGCCTTAACCGCGGCTTATGGCCGTTCCCACTGCCGTTTTTCAATTCCTCTATGCTTTCAGCAAGCACTTCTACCTGGTAAGACTTGTCATCTTCACCATTATTCGTGTTTATCAAACGTTCCCGATGGCTCGCCTTGCCTCTGATTACAACTACCTTGTCCTTGATAAGCTGGTCCTGGCACTGCTTGAACACAGAAGGGAAAACCGTCACGGAAATCGGGCCTGTAAGGTCTTCTATCTTGATGAATGCCATCCGCTCGTTGGACTTTTTGGTCATGTGATACTTAAGCTCGGTTATCAGCCCGCCGACAACACATTCCTGCGCGTCAGACAGCTCCTGCAGTTGGTCCGAGGTTATGGTTATCGTCTTCTCAAGTGCTTCCCGGACATGCTTGAGCGGGTGGTCCGAAACGTAAAGCCCCAAAAGGTCCCTTTCCATCGCAAGCAGTTCATCCCTGGTGAAATCGGATGCTCCTTCGAGGTCGATCTCCATCGGCATACCCAGGTCGTGTGTGTGCTCCTGAATACCACCAAAAAGCGCTGCCTGACCGTTCATCTTGTCCCGGAAGATGGCCGATGCCCTTGCCATAGCCTGGTCGAGCATCTCAAGCGCTACTTTCCGGTTCGGGATGATGGACGCAAATGCCCCTGCGCGAATCAGTGTCTCGATTGCACTCTTACCGACCTGACCGCTTTCCATCACTCTTACGCAGAAGTCCTGAAGCGACTTGAACGGCCCTCCGGCCTTTCTTGCTTCGATAATCGACTCAACTACACCCTTCCCGCAGTTCTTTATGGCTGCAAGTCCGAACCGGATTGCTCCATCCTGAACACAGAAATCAGCTTCACTCCGGTTGATGTCAGGCGGAAGCACTTCAATCCTGAGACGGCGGCACTCTTCGATGTAAAGCGCGACTTTGTCCTTGTTATCGAAGTGCGTGGCAAGAAGCGCTGCAAAGTATTCTACGGGATAGTTAGCTTTAAGATAGGCTGTCTGGTAAGCCACATGCGCGTAACAGACGGCGTGCGCTTTGTTGAACGCATAACCTGCGAATGGTTCTATGAGTTCGAATATCTCGATAGCTTTTTTCTCTGACAGCCCGTTCTTTTTCGCACCTTCGATGAAAGAGGTCTTCTGTTTAGCCATCTCCTCCTTCATCTTCTTGCCCATCACTCTGCGGAAGATGTCGGCCTGTCCCAGCGTAAACCCGGCTATAGCGCGGACGATGTGCAGGACCTGGTCCTGGTAAACGATGACGCCATAAGTTTCTTTGAGGATAGGCTCAAGCGACGGATGCGGATAAGTGATAGGTTCCTGGCCGAATTTGGACATGATGAACCTTGGAATATGGGCCATCGGGCCGGGACGATAAAGCGCGACCATAGCTGCAAGCTCTTTTACCGAGTTAGGCTTGAGGTCGCGGATGTTCTTACGCATTCCTGCGCTTTCAAGCTGGAAAACCCCGGTTGTGTCACCTTTTCCAAGCATCTCATAGGTCTTTTCGTCATCCAGTGGTATCTTGTGGATGTCTATTTCTATACCCTGGGTGTGCTTGATGTTCGAAATGCTGCGGGCGAGAATGGTCAGGTTGGCAAGCCCCAGGAAGTCCATTTTGAGCAGCCCGACCTTTTTCAGCCCATCCGCATCGTACTGGGTGACAATTTCACCTCTGGCACCTTTTTGAACTGGAACATGGTCTGTGAGCGGGTCATGAGAGATGATGATACCGGCTGCATGGACGCTTGCGTGCCGGGATATGCCCTCAAGCTGCTTTGCGGTATCTATCATCCGCTTGATATCTTCCTGCTGATACAGGTCTTTAAGCTCAGGGACTTCTGAAAGCGCTTTATCGATTGTTATACCGACTGGGATTGTCGGGATAGCCTTACAAGTTCGGTCTATTAGTTGAGAATCTATGCCGAGAGTCTTGCCTACGTCTCTTATTGCGGCTCTGGCGGCAAGCGTTCCGAAGGTGACTATCTGCGCTACGTGGTCCTCTCCGTGTTTTTCCGTGACCCACCTGATGATATCTTCCCGGCGGTCGTCCTGGAAGTCCATGTCGATATCAGGCATCTCGATTCGCTCGATATTCAGGAATCGCTCGAATGTCAAATCGAACTCTATCGGGTCAAAGTCTGTAATATCGAGGCAGTAGCACACAAGACTGCCGGCAGCGGAACCTCTGACGCCCATGAAGATATTGGAACTCCGCGCGAACTGAGCATATTCCCGGACAATGAGCATATAGCGCGGAAATCCGCACTTGTTGATTGTGTCTATCTCATAACGCAGGCGGTCTCGGTATTCCTGAGGCGCTCCAGGGTATTTTCTTTCAAGCCCTTCCCAGGCAAGAGCTTCCATATAAGAGCTGTCATCCATACCAGCGGGAATAAAAACCTCGGGAAGCTGCAGCCTTGAGAAGTCAAGTTCAACGTTGCACCGTTCTGCGATTTCCAGAGTGTTCTCTATAGCTCCAGGGATGTGTCCGAAGAGTTTTGCCATCTGCTGGGCACTCTTCATAAAGAACTCCTGAGAGCCGAAGCGCAGGCGCTTGGGATCGTCCATCGTGGAACCGGTCTGGATGCACAACAGGATATCGTGCGCGGCGGCATCTTTTTGTCTTAAATAATGGATGTCGTTCGATGCAACAAGCGGGATATCGAGCTTTGAAGCCAGAGATATTACCCCTTCATTTGCCTGTTTTTGCTCCGGCAGACCGTGGTCCTGGATTTCCAGGTAGAGGTTATCTCTGCCAAAGATTTCCTGGTATGTTCTTACGGCAGCTTCGGCTTTGTCTGTCTCTCCGCGCAAAAGGAGCCTCGGGATTTCACCGGCAAGGCAGGCGGTCAATGCTATTAAACCTTCACAGTGAGCGGCCAGAAGCTCTTTATCGACTCTTGGTTTGTAGTAGAAGCCGTCGATATATGCTGTGCTGACCAGCTTGAGAAGGTTTTTGTAGCCTTTTTCGTTTTCAGCAAGGAGTACCAGGTGATGTTGTTCGTTATCCAGTTTAGGATTCCGGGAGTTGCGTGCCCTTGGAGCTACATAGACTTCACAACCGAGAATGGGCTTGATGCCAGCTTTCCTGCATTCTTGATAGAACGAGATGATGCCGTACATAACACCATGGTCGGTGAGTGCAACGGCAGGCATCTCGAATTCGGCAGCCTGCTTTACTATGTCTTTAATCCGGCAGGCGCCATCGAGAAGACTGAATTCAGAATGTGTATGAAGATGAATGAAGCTGGAACTACCCACTACAACTGCTATCCTCTGCTGCCCAAGATGTGGCGTACAGATGGCGCAGGTAGACAACATCTTGTGCCTGCACGCCATCCAGTATTCTACATCATGCGGGCAGTGGTTTCAATGCAGCTGACGAGGTCGGTTCGATGAGTTTTTACCCATTGAGCAGGTAAAAAAATCG
Source organism: Armatimonadota bacterium (assembly GCA_029551395.1). Taxonomy (GTDB): domain Bacteria; phylum Armatimonadota; class UBA5829; order UBA5829; family DTLH01; genus JAKPFN01. The sequence continues at coordinate 6,088 of JAKPFN010000060.1, forward strand.
CCGATGGGTAGCACTTCGTTGTGTTTGTCCACCGGCGCACATCAAGTAAATACAAAGCAGAAATCCGGCCTAGGTTTGCTTGGAAGGCCAAATCGCCACCTGGATAGTAATAACTACCTCAGCCAAACAACCTGCCTTACAATTCCTATGACTCCTTTAGACGGGATTGTGTTCCTTATACCGGAATTGTAAATTTTCAGCTTTTCTATTTCGAATTTTGTATTCTGAAATCCGTTGCTGCAGGGTCACAGGTGCTGTAACTCACCCAGCAGCTTTCTTTGCCATCGGTTCTCCTGATTCTGTATTGCCAATGGTAAGCTCCATCCGGCAGGTTCATCTCTACATAGCCCATCACTGGCTCACCTTTATACTCAACAGGGTTGCCTGTGAAGTTTGGTCTGCCTGTAAACGGCTTGTTGACCGGCTGGACTTCCACTTCAGGTATAAGAGTGACGTCGTTATCGAGTGCTGTCATGGAGATTGCAGCGCGCATTTTGCCCGATTTTGACCAGCAGCCTGCCGGGAGGTCTTGCCAGTCGTTTCCTGCCGGACACTGCTGTGCGATGAAGTCAGGCACAGGAACCCAGACTGCCATCAGCGTGCGGTTGCCCTGATTATCAAAGGAAAGAAGCTCAAGGGTATAGCTCTTCGGCTTCAGCTCTTCAAAAGGCACATCCATTGGCAGAATACTGAACTCAGCAATGCCTTTTTCGTTATATGGAGCGCTTTTTATTGTTGCCCATGGCGGGATGACGATAGCAAAGGCTTTGTAAAGCCCGCTGCCTGAGTCGCTGGCAGTCATTTTGATGTTGATTTTCTTTCTTGCCTTGGACATCGGGTCTTCGACGACTACATCAGCCTTCTGTTTAGGCGGTTCGGTGTCTGTAAGTGCTTCTCCTGGGTTAAAGACTCTGAATACATTCAGCATCTCACAGTTTTCTTTGAGAATATGAGCGTATTCTCCAGGGAAGTTGCCGAAGTTACCTCTGAAGCCCTGATTGCCGCGTCCCATCAGGTCTCCGCCGATTTTTGGAGCCCAATCATCAGTGAAAACATGCGGCAGATTGAAGGCATGTCCGAGTTCATGGCCTGTGGCGCCGTGGCATGTGGAAGCATAGCTGCCTACAGTGCTGCCAGCAAAGCCGCCATAGGAGACCCCATGTTTGAGGGGATACGGTCCCAATTCAGGGAAAACAAGGCCATCGACAGGTCTTGTGTCTTCAAACAGCGCTGTATCAAGGAACGGGAAGCCATCACTGCCAAGGATAGCCATGCCGCCTGCGCCACCGGGAGCCTCACCGGCTGCACCAAGGCAGCTTGGCCCAGAAATTGTGCTGTCAGGATGGATTTTGCAGCACTCTGTCCAGACGATGAATGTGTCTTTTTTAGTATCGAACAGTTTTGACACTTCCTCGGCAACCATTCCGAACTGTGCCGGACCATCTTTGTATTCAACGTCAGTGAATTTGCCTCTGACGATGTGTACCAACGGCTCGCCGTTTTCGTCAGCTTCATAGGCGAAGGTCTTTCCTTCAGTAGTTCCAGGTTTGTAGAAACCGTTGCGGGCCATTTCCATTGCGTAGTAATGCTGTATGGTCTTGATATAGTTTTTGATACGCTGAATGGCCATATCCTGTGGTTCGCGATTTGTGGGTATGAAGTAGACAACTCTGAGCAGGTGGCCGCTTTTTGGTTGTGTTTCTGATTGGGCCAGGCAGGCTTGTGGCAGGATTAAGGCCAGTGCAAGGACGGATGCAATCGCAAGCCGCAGGAAGAGTTTTGTTCGGCCAGGCTGTGTGTGCATGTTCATCAGTGACTCCTGAAATAGTTTTATGCTAATGCAACCGCATGAATTTAATAGCATGGAATGCAGCAGTACCTGTATCTGTTGAACGTGAGATATGTTCCCTTGTGAAATACTGTTATAATGCTAACGGTTGCATTAGGACTATGGTGACAGTTTAAGAATATGGCAGAAAGGCAGATTGTGTCAAGAAGTAGAGAGAGATGCTGGGCTGAGTGAGCAAAGAAAAGTCCAAAGATTTTTTGAAGGAGTTAACAAAGAGGCTTTGCAAGGAGTCATAAAATCATTACAATGATACCAGTACCAGGCATTACTTATATCGATTGCCTACCTAGCCATAGGTTCAATGAGGAATACAGGAGGAATAAAGTGAAACGTTTTAGTTATTTAGTAGTTTTACTGCTATTTTCGGTTATCGTAATGGCAGCAGATACTCCCGGTACATCAATCGAGCCGGTTACAGCGGATAAAACACCTGCTGCAACTACCAAAGAGCCAGAAAAGGCGAAAACAGTAACACTTGAAGCATCCGAAAAGCCAATAAGAGAGGCTTTGGCGGAATTGGCTAAGTCAGCAGGTGAGACAATCCTGGTGGAGAGTCTTGTTGAAGGCACTATCACGGCTAAAATTGAGAACGTAACGGTCGAGAAAGCACTGGATGTTGTCTGCAAAAATAGCAATATCCAATGGAGGAAGATTCTTGTCAATCCTTCTGCTGCCTATGCCAAGGATGCGGATGCTCTTGCTGCGCAAATGAGGACCGTTTTAGCGCTGAGACTTCCTGATATTGCCATCAGTTCAGCAGGTTCAGGCGGGTCTTATCTTCATGTGCAAAAGGAACTGACTGCAAATGAGGTTATAAAAGCCATTCCAGCTTCAGCAGGACTTACTACCGTATATCTGGTCACAGATGATGCAAAAGCTTATAAAAAAGAGCTGAAAGACCAGTCAAAGAAGAAGGTTGCTAAGTATATCGATGCACAGAGAGAGCTTACTGAGGAATTCCTCGAGATGACTCCTGAAGAGCGAAAAGAGGCTATGAAAGCGAGTCTGAACATGATGAACCAGCTCGGACCGGAGGCTATGAGAGATATGATGACCTCTATGTTCGAGATGGACCCCGATTATGTTTTCGAAATGAACCGCATGGGGATGCAGGCGATGTTTTCTATGACTCCTGAAGCCAGGAGAAATTTACTGCGGATGTCCATGCGCCAGCAGATGGACGTTATGAACTCTCTCACTCCAGAGCAGTCTCAGCAGTTGATGGAAGATATTCAGGCCATAACTCAGGAAATGCAGAGCGGTCAGTAAGAAAAGACTTCGGGTCCGGTCACCTTGGCCGGACCCATCTCTCCTCATCCAACAAATCAGCCAATATAAAGTTTTGCCAACAAAGCTCTTCCCGGTAAGAAAATTTATTTTTTGTGTTTAACTGCATTTGAGCATGGGTATAATTGCGCCGTAGTTGCTCAGGTTGGGCGGAATATTTCATTACCATCATGGTCAGATACCACGAGGAGAGGTAGAAATTCCATTGTGAGTGCCTCCAAAGGCGGTCTGTTGCGGTCTGGTTATTTCATTGTTGATGTGATACAGGCTAGTTGGTTATGCAGTTTGCTGAGTGTACTGCTGCCTGTGAATGCGCACGTGTCTTCTGACTACAATCGGGTGGCGCAACAATGAAATCAGCCCAGGTAGAAAACGGTTCCCACACTGGCATTGTTGCAGAACTGGCCAAAATCTCCCGTAAGCTTTGCCGCTATAACCCTCAGCGCATTGAAATTGCTGATGTCCTTCAAATACTATGCACTGCCGTAGGTGCAGATATTGCGATAATGTATTTGGATTCCGGCCAGCAGTGGTCTACTGCTGAGTCCAAATATGTGGATGACGAGCAAATCGAGAATGCACTGAAAAATCATCTTGCCATTTTCTCCGGCAGCATGGTTTCTCACTTGGGGAATAGTACAGACGGTGTGGAGGCTGTTGTATCATCTGACGGAGAATCCTGCAGTTACTTGAGTGTTCCAATAAGTTCATGTGGTAAGGTACAGGGAGTTCTTCATGTTCGGTCTGACAAGCCCGAAGCTTTTACCTCAGAAGACCTCGATGTGCTGCACATTACAGCTTTTCAACTAGGCCCATATCTGAAGAACCTGGCAAGTCCAAATGTTCCAATCACCAGTATGAAACCTTTCTATGGGCAGGATTACTGTCACCATGCAATACTGCTTGATAGCTTAGCTGAGAGTATTTCCGTCAATCTTGCTTATTTGGACAGAGATTTTAACTTCATTTGGGTCAATAGTGCTTATGCGGAAAAGTCTGGGTACAGCCGTGAGCAGATGATTGGGCGGAATCACTTTGAACTCTTCCCCAATGCAGAAAACCAGGCCATATTTGAGAAGGTAAGGGAGGCAGGGGAGCCATATGAAGCTATAGAGAAGCCATTTGTGTTTCCAAACCAGCCTGAGAGAGGCGTGACTTACTGGACCTGGACGCTTGCCCCAGTCAAAGATAAAAGAGAATCGGTAATTGGGCTTGCTCTGTCGCTTTGTGATGTTACTGATGATGTCCGTACGCGTCAGAAAATCTCAGCACTTCAACTCGATGCTGAACGCAGGGCAGAGGAACTTCAAGCATCAGAAGAGCGTGCAGTAAGTGTTCTTGAAAGTATAAGCGACGGGTTCATGGCACTGGACAGTGAGTGGCGCTTTGTTTACATAAACCAGGAAGCTGAAACACTGCTGGGAATGTCTAGAACAGAATTACTTGGCAAGGTAATCTGGGAAGAGTTTTCCGAAACAGCGAAAACCGACTTCTTCCTTGCTGCCAAAAGGGTAATGGACCAGAGACATCCTATGACAGTGGAGAGTTACTCGCCTGTAATTCAAAAGTGGATAGAAAGCCGGATTTTTCCTTCTGTTGATGGTATTTGTATTTATTTCCATGACATTACAGACCGCATACAGGCTCAGGAAGCACTTCGTATAAGCGAGGAGATAAACCGTGCCATCATCTCTGCCATTCCTGACCCCATATTCCACGTAAATAAAGAAGGCGTATTCCTAAGCACTAACAGGCTGTATGGTTCAGGATTTCCTATTCCAGCAGGCGAGTTCCTCGGCAAGAGTATTTGTGATGCATTACCAGAGCATTTAGCCAGCTTGACAACAGCCAATATAGCTAAAGCATTACGTACAAGGCTCGTCCAGACTTACGATTTCATAATTGAACTTCATGGCCATGAGTGCATCTACGAAGCTCGTGTGATTCCTGTCAATTCGGAAGAAGTACTTATCCTGCTGCGTGATGTAACAGACCTTCGAAAAGCAATAGAGTCACTTAAAGAGAGTGAAAGACTGTTCCGCACCATATTCGAATCTACCCAGGATGCAGTTGTAGTTGTTGATGATAAAGGATGTATTGTAGATGCTAATGAGGCAGCATCTGTAGTGTTCGGCCTGTCGCGCAGTCAACTTGCTGGACGTTCTGCTGGCGATTTCCTGCCCAACCTGCCTGATTTTAAGACTGTTTTGACTGGACTTGAAGAAAGTGGAAGGTTTAAGGGAGAGTATCAGATAAGTGACGCCCAGGGTGTGCCTAGAGATATTGAGTACTATGTTGTGACCAGCATTCTTCCTGGAAAGCACCTTGGAGTCCTCCATGATGTAACCGAACGAAAACGGGCAGAAGAGGACCAGATTCGGTATATGTCCGGGTTGGACAACCTGATTCGGGTTACTGCTGAAGTTTTATCTGAAACCACTGAGGATGGTCTAGCCAGACGCATTGCAGAAGCAGCTCGCAAACTCACTGGCGCGAAGATGGCTATCTGCGGGCAGGTGTCGGCTGATGGTGGGATTAAGGTTGGCGGCATATCGATGGCTCCAGGTATCATATCAAGGATGAACTGTACTGAACCTAAAATACCGTCTTCGGGGGTATACCGGGAAGTCATTAGCAAAGGTATTGCTATTCGACTGACTAATAGTGAACTGCAGAGTCATCCAGCAAGGTGCGGCTTACCGGAAAACCATCCTAAACTACGAGGGCTGCTTGCTGTTCCATTGGTTGGTGAGGATGGCCGTCCGTCGGGGATGATTGCTGTGTCTGACAAAGAGGAAGGCGATTTTACAGCCGAAGATGAGGCGCTGCTTTCACAGCTTGCACTGCTGACTTCTCTTGGTCTAAGGCATATTGCAGCAAGAAACGATGCCGAGATGAGGGCGCAGGAAGCAGAGACAGGAAAAACAATACTGGATGCGCTTATGGAGCATGCGCCGGAAGGCATTACCATTGCTGATGCCCCGGATGTACGGGTTCGGATGGTCAGCAGGCATGGACAGGAGCTTGTAGGTCGGCCTAAAGAAGTTCTGGAAGGTGTAGCTGTAGACCAGCACGCGCAGGTTTGGGGAATGTACAACGCTGATGGCAGCAGTCTTGCAGTTAATGAGGAACTCCCACTTGTTCGCGCTACATTGAAGGGAGAAGTTGTCAGGAACGAGGAATGGATGCTGTGCCGTCCTGATGGCAAAATGATAACTACTCTATGCAATGCGGGGCCGATTAGAGACAAACATGGCAAGGTCATCGGCGGAGTCTGTATGTGGCGGGACATCAGCACTATCCGCAAGGCAAGAGAGATTCTGGAAATTGCCTATGAGCGTGAACATCGTATTGCAGATGCTTTCCAGAAAGCATTAATCCCTAAAGTAGACTTAGACCTGGAACATCTTAGAATATATGGCCGATATAAGGCGGCGTTTACAGAGGCCAGAGTGGGAGGAGATTTTTACGACCTGTTTAACCTGCCGGATGGCAAGATTGCGCTGGTCATGGGCGATGTTTCAGGCAAGGGACTGCAGGCAGCAGTGCATACGGCTACTGCTAAGTATATGCTGAGAGCATACGCGCATGAAGACCCGGAGCCAAGGCGAGTTATTGAAAGACTTAACCGGGCTATGTGCCAGTATACTCCAGAGACATTGTTTGTCACCTTGATATATGGAGTGCTGGACCCGGAGAAGTGCAGCCTGCTCTATGCAAATGGAGGACATGATGAACCTCTGCATTACATTCATCGGCTAAAATGTGCTGTTCCGCTGGATGTAACAGGACGCGCGGTTGGGATTATTCCGGAGTCTGTTTACAGCCAGCGGATGCTTCAACTGGAACCGAATGACGTCCTCTTGATTTATACAGACGGTATTACCGACGCACGCAGCCAGAGCAGATTTTTGGGGATAGAAGGGCTTATTGATATTCTGGTGCCGAATGTAGATAAAGACGAGCGGAGAATTGCTGAAGTTGTTTTTGATGAGGCAACAAATATGGCAGGCGGTAGTCTGCGGGATGACGCTGCTGTTTTGGTGCTTAAAGCAAAAGCGGGGGAGTAGATATGCAGATTGTAAGGAGTGAAAAGAATCCTCCTCGTGTAACTGTGATGGGAGAGATCGATTTCTCAGCTTGCAGGCGATTGCGCAGTGAGTTAAACCATGCGAGCCAGGACGACTGCAAAATACTTGAGATAGATCTTTCAGGTGTGGATTTCATTGATTCCAGTGGAATAGTTGTGCTGCTTGATACTGCAAAAGCTCTTCGTAAACAAGGCAAAGAACTCCATGTGGTAATGTGCAGTGACAATGTGTACCGTGTGCTTTTCTCATGTGGAGTTGCAGAGGTATTGGGAGTTCCATCTGGTGGTCTGCGGACTGATCGCAATGACTATTCTGGCTGCGGAAAGCGGTGGCTGGTCTCTTCATTTACCGTACCAGCCAGTATGACATCACCAGGTATCATCAGAGACCGCGTCAGTCAGATTATCTCTGACTTGCAGTTATCGGATGATGATGTAGCTGATATCAAGCTTGCTGTTGGTGAAGCTGCTACCAATGCATTCAAGTATGGGTGTACTGAGAGCAGCCAGAAGATTCATATTAAGTGTATTGCGGACAACTGCAGGCTGACTATAGAGATTACCGATCCCGGCTGTGGATTTGACCGTACGGCAGTCTGTCCTCCAGATTTTGCCAACCTTCCTACCGGTGGAATGGGAATAGCCATCATGGAAATGATTATGGATGAGGTAACATTCAGAGTAAACGATGGAATGACTGTCCGAATGGTTAAACAGCTTCAGAACTGACCTGCGAAGTAACAGGTATTAGACTGAGTCTTGGCATTTTACTATTTCTATTGGCGTAAATCCGGTATAATCGACAGATGCCAGATGGTAGTTTATACCTCCGACATTTCCTTGCAAGTATGACCCGGTGCCTCTATGTATATGTCCATAGACCAGAATGTCTACATTGAACTCCTCGAGGATGTATCGAAAATCATTTGGCTGAAGGTTCAGGTCGAATGGCGGATAATGAAGCATTACGACCTTGACAGCAACATCCTCAGGCAGTGATTCAAGAGCGCGGCGCAGGTAGGCAAGCTCACGATGATAGATTTTTTCATCCTGTTGTTTTGGGCCTTCCAGTTCGTAGTCTTCGAGCCTCCATCCGCGAGTTCCTGCAACCCCGACACCATTCATTACAGTGCTTGTTCCCTGAAGTAGGATTATACTGGAATCTATCATTCTTTGTATTCTTGTTGTTGCCTGTCTGCTCCACCAGTAGTCATGGTTGCCTCGTATCAGGAGTTTTTTGCCTGGTCTGGCAGCCAGATATTCGAGGTCAGGCATTGCGTCTGTGAGGCGCATAGCCCATGAAGTATCACCTGCTACAAGTACGACATCATCTTCTGATACAATCTTATCCCAGTTCTCAGCAATCCGCTGCGGATGGTCTTTCCACTGCGGTCCGAAAACATCCATAGGTTTCGGATTAGCAAAGGAAAGGTGCAAGTCTGATATGGCAAATACTGTCATACTACTCCAATCGAGCTTTGAATGTAACAATGTCTATTTGTATGATGTGAAATGTCAAGCTTCAATTTGCCTTAAGTCAATATAATTGCTTGTCACAAAAGTGTATCCGAAAATTAAGTTTTTCGTTCCCGTTTTGTTCTTGTCTGTGCATTATTACTGGCCTATAATAGATAGTGAGGTTGAGATTGCTCTTATGAGTAACCTCAGTCTCCAGGTCGGGAAGTAGGCCAGGCTTCCCGACCTCTTTGTTTTCTTAACATTTTCTGCAACGGCCTCTGCTTTTTACTCTTGTTTTTCCACCTTACTAGATTTCACTGACTTAAGGTAATTCATTACTACCTCAGATACCCGTCCATAGGTATTCTTTATCTTAATCTGTTTACCTTCTTCCCAGGAATCGACCAGGTAATCTTCAGCAGCGAGTATATACATCTCATCCGGATGGATTTGCCCCAAGCCGGCTACAGCAGGTTTAACTTCGGCAATGAAATCCAGCAGTTGTTTGCCTGTAAGCTCTACTGTAACAACAAAGTTGTAGTACGGGTATACCTTCAGCACATCTAATCTGGTTACTTGTCCGCCGGGAAGGCCGGATTCAATCCCGCTTTCGCTGTGAGCGCCAATGTCTGCTCCGGTGACACTTCTTATAGCTTCTGCCGTCCACTTTGCCATCTGCTGTGCTGGTATCGGCTGGTCAAGCGTCCCAAGTGGTGTTATTAGTGGCTTTAAGTAAGGTTCCAACACCTGATTGATAGCAGAAAGCTCAGGTGTTTTATTATCTAAGGGGATTAATTGGTGCCTGAAATGTCTTACATCGTAATTGTTATCTTCAGTTGGGCTGAAAACTAAATCAAGTCTGCTTAGATATGCTCCCCATTCGCCTGCGTGTACTATCAGAGGGTTGATTCTAGACCCTTTTTTCCCGCTGGTCGGTCTGAATGTCCAGGTGTGGGAATCTCCGCCAATGATGACATCTATTTCCGGCAGTTCGGCGGCAAGTTGAAGGTCTAAATTATACCCTATATGAGTCAGGGCGATTACCACATCGACCTGTTTGGCTAGTTTCGGGACTATTTCTCTTGCGGTCTCAATTGGGTCCGATATGACAAGCCCTTCAGCTTCGGGATACTCCGCTACTCTTGGCGCAAGAAGTCCGATGATGCCGATTTTCAATCCCTGCACGTCCAATATTGTATAAGGAGCGACCAGTGGATTGCCTGAGCCTTTTTCGATGATGTTAGCGCACACAATGGGGAACTCCGCCTGCTGCAGCCGTGCTCTTAAAGCCTGTTGTCCTGCAAATCCCCTATCGCCTTTGAACTCATTATTGCCAATGGTCATGACATCGCAGCCAAGGGCGTTCATGACAGCAAAATCAGGTTCTCCGAAGTATTCCTGCCCGAGTGGGCCGCGGTTAAACACGTCACCTGCTTCCATCACGAGTACCGGGCAGTCAGATTCTTCTTTTATTTTCTGGATAAGACCTGCGCGGCGCGCTACTCCTCCAACATTTTTACAAGCTCCATAATCAAAAGGCAGCAGATGGCCGTGCAGGTCGTTGGTGTGAAGAATTGTGAGCTTGAACTCACCAGGCAGTGAAGTTTCATCCAGGGCAAATGAGAACTGCAATGAGCTTGCCAGAATAACTAGAACAAGCCAAATAGTCCAGCGGTGTTTGATTGTCATATCACTTTCACTCTTCCAGATTGGGACTTTGCCACAGCAGTGACATGACAACATTCGATACGAAGGCTGGTGTAACCTCCGATTTATAAGAAGAAAGGTCTACCAGATTTCGGGGAATGAATGAATTTCAACCTGTTCAGCCTTGTTGGTGATATCCATTTCTATAACTACCGATGTTCCGCCTGGACCCGTACAAAGTGAAACCTGGTCAGACAACGATAGTATGACCGCGTAGCCCATTCCAAGTGAATGCCCTGTAGAATAACCCAGTTCCAATGTAGCACGCGGTAAAATAAGTGCATCCATACCAGGGCCATGGTCGCTTATGCGTGTCAGCAGTCGATTGTCATCACGCAGCAGGTCGACAACACCTCCGCCAGCATGTTTCAAGGCATTCGTTGCTGCTTCACCTACGCACAGCGCGAGGTTTTCAATCCTGGTCTCAGACATATTGAACTCCCTGGCATATTCATCAACAGAGCGTCTGACAATGCCGATATCCACAGGTTTTTTGATTTCCAAAGTTTCAAGTAGAGTGCCTGGGATTGTGGATATTTCTTCCGGTTCCAGAATCATCAATTTGCCGCCGGTTGCAGCCATGATAGTCTGCTTATAAAACTGCCTCTGCTGTTCTTTGAAGTATTCTTCCATCCGCCGTTTTGACTCTTCTGCCTGTTTTTCTGCAGTTACATCCCGACAGATGGCTAGAATTCCTGGAGAGTTGCTGCCTGGCAAGTCTATAACGGAAAGCCGGGCTTCCATAATGAAGGTCGTAAGGTCTCTGCGAGCCTGAATAGTCTCTCCAACCCATCGCCCGGTTTCCAGTGTTTCTTTGAGAATTCTCGCAGCTTCTTTAGGGCTTTGCATAAGGATAGAGCCAGGCTTACCTTCCAGTTCTTCCTGAGCGTAACCATGCATTGCAGCACAGGCAGGATTGATGTAAGCTATGGTTCCATTACTCTTAACAACAAGTATGCCATCGACGGAAGTATCTACTGCCTGTTTGAATAGGCAGAGTTCTTCTTCTGCCTTCTTCCGGGCAGTTATATCACGCAGCGCCGTCACTCGGGCTGGCTGGTCTTTATAGACCATGCTCCTGCCCTGAATCTCTGCAGTAAAAACTGAGCCGTCTTTTCTACGGATTGTGACCTCATAAGGCTCTTCGGAACCAGACAATATATGCTTCATAACTTCATTCGCTGATTCCGGAGTGAATATATCCACCCTTCTTTTCCCGATTACATCAGAACGGTTATATCCGGTTGCTCTTGTAAAGGCTTCGTTTATCTCAAGGCCGACACCCTGATTATGGATCACGATTCCCTCAAATGCAGCATCTGAGAGGGCGTGGAATCTCTCTTCACTTGCTTTAAGTTGTTCTTCAGCGGCGAGTCTATCGGTATAGTCTTCATGTTGGATTACTGCATAATGAACACAATCGTCTTCCTGAGATTTAATTGGAAAAATGAAGACTCGGAGATACTTATGAGTAGCACCAGGTACGTTGACATGCCCGGCTCTGCTGAAGTCATAATCAAAGGTGCCTTCAAACGGGATTCCTTCATCAAATACCCGCTTTATTGCTGGGATCAGCCCCTGTTCTTGCAGCACCTGATCTGCAAAAAGATTATACTTGCCGACAACCTGGTCATCTGAGTCGATACCGAACATTGCCCGGTTTGCAGCATTCTCAAAAATCAGAGTGCCTTCTTTATTTGCTACCCATGTGCTGATAGGGCTTTGAAGGATTATCTCTCTGAATACGGAATCGAGTGCCTCAAATCCTGTTTCCAGACCTTCTGCAGTCACATCAGTATTTGCCTTATTGATTGAGGTTCTTTCAGGCATTTACATCACATCATTAATGAAGCTAAGAATATTGATTTTCAGGTATTTATCTATACGGAAACTCTCCCGGAAGAGTTTTGCCAGCAAAGGTAATGCACAAGCGCATTGTTAAAGGTAGTATATAAGTGTACTATAAGAGCTTATGGATGTTTGTTAACATCAATTAGCAAATCCCTATACATTATATCAGAAATATCATTGACAAGGGAGAGATGATAATATTGCAGGTTAAATAATATAAGTATTCCTGTCAATTATCTGCTCCGTTATTATTAAAGTAGTTCAGAGTAGTTATTCACGGTTGTAAAAGGTCTAGTGAGCCATTTGCACCAAGTACTGCGTCATCCTGAGTTGCTTGGCCGCCACCCTTAATTCGTTTCATGGTCTTATGATTGTTAAGAGATGCCGAAACAAGTTCGGCATGACGGTTCTACTTTGGCATGACGGTTCTGGTCCGGCAGAACATGGCAGGTTCGGCATGACATGTCGGGTCCAGCATGACAGGATGAGCGTCACACTGAACTTGTTTCAGTGTCTTGTGCATTGCGACAGCTAAGAAACGCACTTGGCGCTTTGCTGCTTTAATTGTCAGAACTAGAGATTTTAGTCAGTCCGACATCAGTCCTTAGTGAATGGGTCGAAGTCCGGTTCAAGAATCAAGTCCTCAAGCGACTCATCGCCATTCGATGAGCTGGTTTTAGGTTTCGGCATTCCCTTAAATAATGGACGCTCAAAAACCCAATGTCTTTCTGTCCATATACTTGATTCATCTTCCGGAGTTTCGGAGCCTACGGCTTGTTTGAAGGTGTTGATCTTGGCATCCAGATCATCGATGTGGTGCAGGATAATAGCTTCCAGGCTTTTGGGTCTTTTGGGGGATCCCCATTCTTTCTGACCGTGGTGTGAGAGGATTATATGCATTAGTATGAGCTTAAGAAGCGGGTCGAAGCCTTCTACGTGCTCTATAGCGTCTTTTATCATTTCCATGCCGCCTACTACATGCCCTACCAGATGACCGCAATCGGAGTATCTGATTGCCCCATCCCAGTAAAACTCCTCAATCTTACCGATGTCATGTAGAATCGCTCCAGTAACAATTAAATCCCGGTCGATATTACTGTAGCGAGATGCAACGATGTCGCACATTGTAGCAACAGCTAGAGAATGCTCTATCAGTCCACCAACATACGCATGATGGATCTTTTGAGCGGCAGGAGCGGTGGAAAATCTAGATAAAAAGTCCTGGTCTTTGAAGAAGAAATCCAGTACTGCTCTGAGCTGCGGATGTTTGATACTGTCAACTACCTCAAGTATCTCCGCAATCATCTCATCAATGTCTTTTTCGGAGCGTGGAAGGAAATCGCTGGGGTCTATTTTGTCCCTGTATGGCCTTATAGAGTCCATCCGTATCTGCAGCTTGCCGTTGTAAGTAGTCACTATCCCCCGGATACGGACGAATTCATCATTTGCAATCCCATTGCACAGGGCTTCATTTGCATCCCATTTTATTGCATCTATTGTGCCGGTACGGTCTCCGAGTTTCATTCTGAGGAATGGCGATCCATCCTGTGTATAGCCTTGAGATTTACTGCATACCAGGAATATGTCATCTACTCGTGTGCCGTCGCACAAACCAGATACGTATAAGCTCTTCATGCGCTCTTTTTTCCCCAAAAGAATCATATACTGGGAAGCAAGCACTGTCAAGACCGATTCAAATGTGGAGTGTATCAAGTGCGGAATGCGGAGTGTGGAATGCGGAATGATGGGAAGTTACGAGTTGCGAGTGATTAGTGATGATTGAGATTCATAACTGGGCGTCGGCGCAAAAAAACGCGCGCCGACGCATATAAATCCACGCATATAACTTTACACTTTTCACTCTACTCTTTCCACTTTCTTTTCCGCGTTGAATATCTTTGTGTGGTAGTGAGTGAAGATGCTTGTATTAGGTAACTTGTCTGCGTTGTGAGAGTCTGTATTTAAGCCAGGGAGGAGTTATCAACGTTGTAATCAAGGCAACGAGCACTATTGCACCGTAGATACCTTCGTTGAGAATACCTATACGCCGACCGATTTCGGCAAATATCAATCCTACCTCGCCTCTAGGAACCATACCAATGCCTACAGCCAGTTTATCAACATCACGCCGCACTGCTCCCAATCCAGCTACAACTTTGGTAGGAACTGAAATCAGCAGAAGTAGTAATGCCAGTCCAAGAAATGGCCAACTCGAGCGGACAAATGGATTAAGCAAAGTCAGATCCACCTGCATACCTACAGTGGCGAAAAAAACAGGTGCGAAAATGTTAGCAACAGGCTGGATTCCTTCTGATATCTTCACCTTGTCATCAGTTGATGCAAGGGCAAGCCCTGCGGCAAATGCTCCAATTATCGCCGCAAGTCCAAGCAATGAACTCATATATGCCAGGAAAATTACGAAGATAAATGCTGCAACTGCCAGCACTCCTCGTCCCTGCATCCTCCGAGTCAAGGCAATTAGAGATGGTGCCGCTTTGATTCCTACTACAATAGCGATGACCAGGAATGATATTGAAATAGCTAATGAGCCAACTACAGAGGCTGGTGTTACTGCGTGTCCGGAGGCAATTCCACTTAGAACAGAAAGAACAAGCAATCCCAGAATATCATCTGCAACGGCAGCGCCAATTATAATGGTTGCCTCCTGGCTTTGGGCCTGGTTAAGGTCGTTTAGAACTCTTGCTGTGATTCCAATGCTTGTTGCAGTAAGAGTGCCGCCAAGGAACAGCGCTACATCAGACGAATAGCCCAACAGCCTAACCGCGCCAAAGCCGGCAATCAGCGGTAAAGCTACTCCAATCACCGCTACAAACGTTGATGGTAGCCCAACTCGCAGAAATTCGTCGAATTCGCTGTCTAATCCAACCTCAAAGAGTAGCAGGATGACACCTATCTCGGCTATAAAGAGGATTGCATCGCTTTCTATGGCAGGCCGGATTTGAGGTATTGTCCCAAGTAGCACGCCTGCAATTATTTCACCCAACACAGCAGGCTGCTTCAGCCGGATAGCTATCTCGCCGCCGATTCTTGCAGCAATCAGGATAAGCGCTAGAAAGAGTAAGGTTTGTGTCTCTGCTCCGTGCATCCAGCCTCCTTTTTACAATCCGCAAATGCAGACTAAAACTTCTTTCGGGTTACAGTAAACTCGCCTCCCGGGCCAGATAGATTGATAAGGTCCACCGCAACAGTACGAACCTCAGGAGGTGCAGTGATATAAATAATAGCCGCTGTCATTGGCTGTGCTTTACTATTTGTCAGATATCTTATGCCGGAAGCACCTGTAGATCCTGGTTTTACCCACACAGAACCGTTGATCCTTTTCACATCCAAAATATGATCATGCCCTGTTACGATAATAGGTACTTTACCCTCAAATCCCTTTGCTACATCGGGATCATGCACAATCAGTATATCCGGCTGCTGCTTTAGTTTATCGAATGCGGTTTTAAGATCCCTGTTTGCCTGCAGCAACTGTTTTGAGTCCGAGAGCAACGGTCTTATGCCAGTTTCTTCTGAGGCTGGATTGTGCTGCCCGAAAATTTTTACTTCCTTTACCTCGATTATATGTCCATGAGGCATTTTGGTGTTCTTTGTCCTTCTGAGAGCAGCGATTGTGGTAACGGAGTCGTGGTTACCGGATACAAATATATGAGGTTTGTCAAAATTGCGGACTTGACGGGCGATACTACTCTCGAAATCGGTTCCGAAGTCAGTCAGGTCTCCAGCATTGAGTATAAAGTCCACGTCAAACAACTGTGCAAGGTTATCTGCAAAAGACATCCCTACTGTGTTATTGTGAAGGTCTGATATGGCAAGTATTCTTAGTTGTTCTCTGGATTCTCCTGAAGACACAAGGCCGCTCAATGCGCTTTCAACCTTGTAAATGTTGGTGGCGGCCGTACGGACCTGGTTATCTACTTCCTCGATTTTGAAAACACCATCTTCCACGAGTTGAATGGCCCAGGGAGTAGCTTTAAGTGCGTTAGTCATGTGAGGCTGGCGGAATCCGGCTGTATCATACGTTGAGTATATAAATCCCAGCAGCCCACCAGTGGCGATTACTCCAGAGATACTGGCAAGCACTATATACCTGAACCTTCTAGTTGGTCCTGATACTAATGCAGCTACAGCTCCACCTATAGCAGCAAGCGCGAGCAGCCTGAGACCGTAATCTATAAGCGCCCGCCGAGCATCCCCGGTCATATCCGACAGAATTTCTTTGCCCTGAGGCCGGTTTATCAATATTGCCCGAAGTTCACCAACGCTGGCTTCTTCAACGGAAGCCTGGAGTGCTACAGGCGCCTTATGTGTTCGAGCTGTTATGCGTCCAAGCGGCGGCACGGACACTCGCGTCACGCCACTTTTAGCAGGCGACATAGAGAAACTGACTTTCAAGGCTCCAATGTTGTATGATTCCCTGCCAAACAGGCCTATTACGATTAATGAGCCAACAATTCCTACGAGTACAGCTAGGAGCCAGGAAGAGCGTTTTGGTTTTTCAAACGAAACCATCGAGTAACTACCTTTTCTTGTAACATACAATCTTTATTATGATAACTCCTTCAGTATTTTGGAGCCGCATCTGCAGAGTCTGTTTGTCAACATATTGTCGCAACGTTTGCGTCCGCTCGTAAACTGGGTATGTTTTGCGTGCAAGAGCAGCATAGCAAGCGTCGCTTTATGAGTGGAAGGGGGTGGGCAGCACTTCCATCAGAGTATTACTGACTTAAGAGTTAATTTGTTTCGTTTAACAATCTTATAACCGCCGCGATACATAGCGGAATACACGTACCTTACCTAAGGAGGGAGCATAATGCGTTTGACAACACTGCTGTTGGTGTCAGTGCTAGCGTTAGCAGTTACATCTGTTTTCGCAAATGGTATTGGACCAACTGATGACACGGAAGTAATTACCCCGGAGACTGAGATAATTGTTCCGGAAACAGAAGTAATCATTCCGGAGACCGAGGTAATTGTTCCGCCTGTTGGCACTGGGCCTACTGCACCTGTGGTGACTACACAGGCTATGGTTTCAGAAGTTGAGATGTTCAACACCAATCTGGTAGTGACAACATTCAACGTAGACCGCTCGACTGTTGTAGCACTACGTCAGGCAGGTTGGTCATGGGGTGATATTCATCTGCTTGCGAATATTGCAAGCAGGACAAATCGTCCCATAATCGAGATTGCCAACTGGCGCAGCCAGGGATTGACTTATGAGCAGATAGCGCAGCGCTACAACCTGACAATGGCCCAGTTGATTACGCCGGATATGGTTCGCACCAGAGTGGCAGGATTTGTTACTGAGTACGGCTATCAGCCGCTTTACTACAGGACAGATCCATGGGGCAATCCGGTTCTGACTCGTTTTGAGGCAGAGAGGCTCATGAGACTAGGCTACGATTGGCAGAATATTGCTATTGCTGCTAACGTTTCTGCTGAGACTGGCGCAAATATCCGAGATGTATTGTCCTGGATCGACCGAGGCTACACCTGGGATCGGGTAGCCAGGGAGTACGGTCTGAACATAGACACGATCACGGACGTTCGTCAGTATCCGTTTGCAAGAGATTCGGGAACGATGATGATTCCGACAACTGCGCCGGTCACTCCGCCGACAGGTGCAGGCCCAATGGTGCCAGGTACAACAACTGTACCGCCGCCTGTGTATTAACTAACAATGTAATATAATCGTTATGACTGTCCGGCAGATTCTGCCGGGCAAGCTTCGCTTGCTCTAGTGGGGGACGGGAGAGAAGACTCTCGTTCCCCATTTTCCAGTTTTGCTGATGAAGTCATTGCTGCTAATGTAACGGCAGTCCATATATAGATAAATGCAGTCGCTGCAGCAACTACACCTGAATCGTTGAATATCAACGCAGCAATCGAACCGATTGTTGCAGCAATGATGCCAGCCTGTATATGCCTGTTTTCTCTCAACTGTCCGATTGGGTTCAAGTGCCGGGATGACAGCAAGACGATTACAGCAGCAACGGAGGTGATAAGCAGTTTGCTCCACGCGCTGTTTTTGAGGAGCATAAGGTTCATGGAGAGTTTTCTGTCTATGATTGTAAGAGCCTGATTAAAGCCATCAGTAGTTATCAAGTGTACCGCGCGTCCCACATGAGATTGGGCAGCGCCTGGGCGTAGTTGATCGAGGCCGATAAGAATACCAATCATTATCAGCACTGAGGCAATTCCCAGAATAATATGCTTGCGATGGATTTTATGGCCAGACCAGAGCACCAGGCCAGTTGATACCGCTGCAGCTATGGATATAGCACCACCTGCATTTGATCCAAGTGGCCCGATTGTGACTATCACAAGCCCGAGCAGCGCAGTCAGCGATATGATTCTTAGTGTTCTTCTTTCAGCCAGCACTGCTGCAAGAAATCCGGCTGCAATAACTCCGGCGCTGATGGCGCTGCCCATGTGCTCATTGCCGATGCCGTAGTATCTGGCTCCGTCCACCGGGCTGTAGCTCATTATAGAATCGCGCAGCAGGACAGCGCCGCGCATCATATCTGCTATGACCGTCAATATTACAGCCCCGCAAAGCCAGCCGAATGCTTTACCAGGTGAACGGAGAATAAACCATGCACTGACAAGAATCACAAACACCATCAGACCAAGCATTATAATCGATCCGGTCATTTCCAGGTTAGCAACGGCAGGAAGCCACAGAACGGAAAGGAACAAGGCAATGGGTAAGAGTACCAGCCACTTAGCAATTGGAGCAGGTCTGTTTCTCTGTTGTAGTATCCAAAACGACATTACAATTACGTAGAATATAAGAAAGCCCGCAATTCCGCGCATTGCAGGCTGTCGCTGGACTTGAAGGATTATACGCTGGTTAGTCTGCAGCAGGTCTTGTTTGGTGCCGATGGTTGTCTTAACAGGACTGCCGATGAATGAGTTCGGAGCTTCAATTCCAAAGAAATCCACTACAGAAGCTGCTATATCTGTGTTGGTGACTATACCTGACCTGCGCGTGGACCCGGATGTAAGCAAACCTTGACCTATTCCACTTCCGGCCATGATTATGGGAGGAAGGAAATTGTGTTCGTCTATCATCTGCGCAGATGGATTCGTTGAAACAACTGCAATCCTGTCTTTTGATAAGTCCAGGTCTTTCAGTATCTCTCCGATTATATAATCAGCGTTTTCGATGGCGGTTCTTCGCAGACGTAATCCCTGTTCTTCGATGCAGTGCCGGGCATAATTAGCAGCTCTTGCTGTGTCTCCAACGTCCACTACCATAAAGTCAGCGTTTTTAATTGCTTTTCGGTAACTTGCGAGGAGCACTTCAGAGTTGGTGCGAATGCCATAGGGAGCTTCCGGGTCTCTCATAACCAACTTGGAGCCTACGTATCCATAATCGATGATTCCCACAGCATCCGCTGCTATGATAGTAGCTTCTCTTCTGGGATCAAAATGGGTGTCGCTGTTACCTACGGCTGCAGTTTTCAGTCCAGCGCTTCTAAGCGCTGTTCCGAGCGCACCAGGTTCGATTTTATACTTGGCTTCGGAGTTGATAAACCAAATCCGGTTCATGCCAAGGTGAAGCACTTCCGCCCGACGAGACGACTGGCCGTAAAGGCTCTCATAAAGTTGTCTCACGGGCCGGTTATCGACTATATCGCTCGCGTTGTATGCTTTTCTGGCATCGGTCGTGGCAGCAGTCCTGGTGCCTGCCCCTATGGTTGCACAAGCGCCTTCCATGGAATATTTGGTCACTACGATATCTTCAGATAGCCCTCTTACACTTGCCGGACGAGTGTTCATAACCCCAATCCCGCCTTTATCAATCAGGTAGGATATGTTCGGCAGTCCGGGGGCAGTGAGTTCTTCCAGGGAAACACTACTTATGGCTACAATTACAAACTTGCCTTCTGCCGCCGAGGCAGTACAAGCGGTAAGAAGGATTCCTATGGCAGCAAATATCAAGAACCGATGCACAAATATACCTCTTTTGTCCGGTCAATCAGATTATAAACAGACTATAACGCTTCAGTTATTATAATACGTTCCGTGGCACTGGTGAGATATCCAGAAACTTCATTTTCAGCAGGATTACATTCGGGGAAAGAGTTGATAGAGGCCGTAAACTGCTGTAAGAATACGGACAAAATATCATTTCCTTCCCACGGTCACGCACGATTGTAGCATGTGCACTATGGCCCGTCAAACAGTAAGAATAAATGAAAAAGGGGCCGGATCAGCTCCAGCCCCAAGTTCAATTGCAGTTTAATAGACGCCGTCTGTTACTTTACTACCTTTACTTTTATCACAGCAGGCTCGCTCATACGGATACCGTCCATTACGTAGAGCATATATTCATACTCTCCAGGTTCTGAAGGAGCCTTACCTTTGTAAATAGCTGTCTGATTAAGTCTAGCGCGTTCAGTGCGGTGATAAGCGTCTCTCCATCTGTAGATGAGCGGCTGGCCTTCAGGGTCGCTGCTCTTGGAGCCGTCTATTGTAAACTCTTGACCGCATTTGACTGTAATCTCCTCAGGCGCAACAGCTATCGGCCTTAGATTCTTTCCAGGGTTACTTTTTTGAGCCTTCGGTTCGACTACAGGTGTAACCTTACCGGTAGATGCAAGGCTGGTGCGAATGGTATATGTGCCCTGCAATTTTTCACCCGAGAAAAACGCCTCGTTGAAAGTCGACTGCGGCAGCCAGTGCAATTCAGTCTGGTCTCCACTTACTATTTTTATGAGCAGCAGTCCTTCCAGCGACTCTACATTTGAAGTAAATGCCGTGTCGGTCTTAACGCGGCCAAACGGGTTCCATACGTAGATTTTCCCGTCTATCTCGTCCGTTTCAGGATCGTCCCAGGTGTCGCATGTTTCGTTAGGTATGACAAACCTGCCTTCTTCGTCCGTGTTGCCGATGAACTTCGGCACATCCGGGAAGTATTTGGCGCTGGCATCAGGAGGAGCCTGAGTGGTGTGATAAATGTATACCGCAGCACCTGAAAGCGGCTTATCATTGATGTCATACACCTTCAAGACATGTTTGAGAGCGGGCATCAGCCTGCCGTGGACTCCCCAGAAGTTATCACTGCGATAACGGGCGAAGTGCTGCACCTGGCCTGCACAGGCAGGTGAAAGCCACATGTGGCAGTAGCTCATCAGTGGGTCATATCCGACTCCGCATGGCACGCCCTGAATCGACGCAAGCGGGAGCGTGTAGTAACCGAACAGCCAGCTTCCGCCGCCTCCGACTATCTCAGGGAACATCGAGGTTCCGGCATACAGCTTGCCGTTCTCATCCTTCAGGTATACGCTGTCAGCTCTGACTGGATAACCGTAAAGATCGGGAAGTGCAATACAGGTATGTCCTAATTCATGAATCAGACCGGCAGCTATTACCATCAGGTTGCCGCTTGGGTCGTCGTAGATAGGGAAACCACCATCGTAGTATTCGTATACCTTCTCATACTCCTGAGCTTCAGGTGCAGCATCTGAAAGAGGGATGAAGTTATCTGTCCGAACGGCATCTTTGACACCATACGGGCTTGTTGTTGGATAAACCGCATCCTGCATGACCAGCGTCAAACGGTCCAGATGAGCATTGAACCAGTCATAGAGGCTGAATGAACCTACAAGGTTGATCTTGCGGTTAGCATAATCCTGCTTGAGCACTTTTTCCTTGTAACCCCATCGGCAGGCGCGGGCTACATTCAGCTCAGTGCGCTGGTTGTTTGCTTCGCACAGTTCGTCAATGTTTTCGTAAGGATCCAGCGTTACCCGAACCCATACCGGGTCGTTTGTCCAGTCCCAAGGGAAGGTTAGGGATGTCCTCTCGCCGGGAGCCAGTGGTTTATCGATGGTCTGAACGGCTGTGGAGATGAGTTTATCATCTGCATCTGCACGGAAGTTGCCGTTGGCATCGAGAATCAGATCGAATTTGACCACAGAACCGGACGGGACTGGCTTGTAGCCGTAGTTGCCTACATGCACGACGCTTTCAACCCTTTCTCCGTCAGCCGGCCACCACTTTTCGCTTTTTGAAGAAAACCTGGGCAGCCGTTCTACGTAGAGCAGGTCAAGGTCAGGCTGGTCTATCGGAATTACCTGGAGATCATACGCAGCTTTCATGCCTCTGAATTCGGCCATGAGAATGCACCTGCCGACCGATTTGCCTGTGACCATACCATCAGCATCCACAGTTGCTATTTTGCTATCTGAAGTGCTCCATTTGATGTAAGGTTTGGCGTCAAAATCACCCCAGTTGCCGTATCCGTCAGTGAAATCAGTGATGCGGACCATCTCAGAGCCGAATTTTGCCTTAAGACCGAACTGTTTGGGGCAGCCGTTTACGACTCGGCTGTCCGAAGCTATCAGACAAGGTTCGTGGTCTATCTCTATAGCCGTAAAAGGCGCTGTTCTGAAGTAATCACGGTGAACAATGGCTATCTGAGAATACCTGTCTTTTGGATTCTCCTTCTGGATGTAGACATCAAACCAGTTGCGGAAGATAAGCTCGTCCATGACAGCATCGGAAGTCTCATCACCGAGCCACACCCGCTTGTCGGTCATAGTTTTCGGGTTCAGGAACTCATTTCCTGATGCTATGGGGCCGTCAACGCAGGTTTTGTCTATCCAGAGAGGCGTGCCGATTCTAACGCCATTATCTGACATCCATGCAATAGCAATATGATGCCACTCACCAGCTTTCCAACCAGAAACATCAGCACGGGACACGGTTGTCTTCTTCGGTGAAGCCATTACATAACGGAGCATCCCGGAGTCCGACTTTTCTACCAAAAGACCGTTTACTGACGGGTCGCCAATCCTCAATATTCTGTGAGTTTTCCCATCATTTCCATTCCAGTTGGGTTTGATCCAGAAGCTTATCAGGCCATTTTCCTGAACAAGCAGTGGATTGTCTACGGGATATGGCCTGGCCAGTACAATCCCGCTTCCCGCAGTGCCGGGAACTTCGGGAAGTGCATCAGCAGGTTTTGCTGCTCGGACACCATTTTGAATGGTCGCGTCCGTAAACCAGGCCAGGGCAGAACCAGGCTCAGAGTTTAAGCCTATACATTGTGTGCATAACACTGCACATAACAGCAGCACATAGGAAAAGAACTTCAAGATCGCCTCCACAAATAATTTAACTGTTAAAAGATTTCCAGATTATTGATTAAGACCAGTTAATATCGCTACTACATTGCTTGTCACCTCGCTTTGAACACCGCTATCTCAGACAGACCAGTGTTCACGTTCTTTTCGCCAACTTCTGTAGCTGTGAACTTCAGCCATCGGACTTTTTTTGCAGGGAAGCTAAGCTCGACGCCATCGGAAGCATCGTTTGCCAGTTCGCCTACCTTAAGTGTCGTCCCATCGCTAAAGGTAATCTCACCCGATAAGATGTGGTCATCCAGGTTAGGACGGTCGAAGAGCCATATTCGGTCTATGGTGACTTCTTCGTCCCAGTCCAGCCTGATCCACGCGCCTGCCTGCTCTTTATTTGAAGCCCATTCATAACTGTGTGAAGCAGGATAGCCGCTGATTACGCCGTCAACAGCGCCATCACTTATAGTGCCGCCTTGCAATGAGCTTACCGATACTTTTGCCTTCTGCGCCAGGTTGTTTTCTATACCTGCGAGGTTCCACCGCTGCCAAGGGCCGTAGATACTGAATGGTTGGCCTGAAAGCAGGATATCTGCCCGGACAGCACAAGTGCTTGTTTTGTCCAAAGGTTCAGATTTCGTAGTGGATGCAGGTATCGCAACGATTGGACTGCCGGATGAATCGGTTGGTGGAAGTTCGATTGTTCGAGATTTATCGCCGCATCTTTCCTCGAGCTTCCAGGAGACTTGTTCTTTGTCTATCAATCCAGCAGGGCAGAATAAGTAGGATATTTCATTGCTTGGGTAGCCATAAGCAGATTCATTTCTTGCTGAAATGCCTATTCCGGCTGATGTCAGGAGCAGGTTTGTGCTTTCACTGTCCAGCTTACCAGCAGCAGAGAACATTTCAGCCACAGATTTTGACTCTGCCGACTCAGGGATGCCTGCTCTGCGCGCTATGGCCTGAACTCGCAGCTTTTCATTATCAGCCAGTCCGGCCTTTACAACGATTTTCCTGCTCTGATTGACAGGTCTTGCAGGAATATGAATCCGGTTTGTCTGGGTTATCGGGTCATATTCCGATTGGACTGTCTTGCCATCAACCGTTACGGATAATGCTTCTGTGGTGCATGGCAGTTCAATGATGCACGCTCTTCTGGTGACCTGCCCCTTGTAGCTGCCTTTTGCAGGTGAAACGGTGATGGTAATCTCATCTCCATTTCGAGAATAGGTTAGTTCCGTAGTGGCGAACTCACCTTTGGTGTAACCTGTGGTGATTCCGTCGTCTTCGTATAAGGTCGAGACACCTGTTTTTCTATCCTCACCGGGATAACATCGGATGACAAGCGTATCAATTGGAGTTGTAGTCATCCTGTCGGTATACGGCTGCATCGGTATCGGGACACCGCCGCGAGCAAAGAGCGGGAATTCGTTTATATCTGATGCTGCGAGTATCGTAGTAGGGCCGTCATACCTCTCGCCGGTGAAGAAGTTATACCAGATATCCTTTGGGAACCAGACTACCTGTGTAGCTACACGGTTCGGTCCGATGCCTGGGCTGGTAATCGGCGCTGCAAGCAGGTTATCACCAAACATAAACTGCTGCGGGTTGATGTAAGCCTCTTCGTCTTTGGGATAATCGATATACATCGGCCTGTTAAGCGGTACGGACTCGCTGCAGGACTGGTAAACGCTCGTGTATATGTAAGGGAAGAGTTCTGAGCGTAAATGGAAGCTTGCCCTCATGGAATCTTCAGCCCACTTGGGATATGTCCACGGCCTGCGGTCAAGAGATTGGTCTCTGGTCGAGTGAGATCTGAGCGCAGCCGTGACTGCACCGAACTGGCACCAGCGAGTATAGGATTCATCGTTCCGGGAGCCTGCATGACCACCGATGTCATGCGACCAGAAGAAGCATCCCACATTTCCTGCAGTTGAGGTAAACGGCACTTCAAAAGCAAGCATCTTCCAATCGGTTGAGGCATCGCCTGAGAAATGTATAGGATGGCGGTGGTCTCCCCATCCAGCCCATCTGCTGAACGAAATCCCCCGGTTATCGTCCCTGCTGGTGTGTTTGTAGTAGTAATAGTTGAGCCATGCAAGGTTTGTCAGGTCTGGGATGCTGCGGGTAAACGGATACTGCTGCCAGTCCAGCCACCAAAAGTCGACTCCAGCAGCCTCCAGAGGCAGGTGTGTGTGCTTGAAAAGCGTATCGAGATACTTCTTGTCGCCTGCATCGAATGGCAGCGGTTCGTCCACAGCCGGGTCTTTGCCCATATCCCGCATGAAGGCCTCATACATATCTTCATGAGGCTGGATTCCATCGGCTGGGTGAACGTTCAGTGTTACAAAAAGCCCCTGCTGATGGAACCATTCGAGCAGGTCTTCAAAGTCGGGCAGGAGTTCGCGGTTCAATGACCATCCTGTCCAACCTTCTTTATGCCAGTCCATATCCAGAACCATTATGTCCAGCGGGAAGTCGTGTTCAGCGTATTCTTTGACTATCTGTTTGTAGTCTTCTGAGCTGTAAGGCCAGTAGCGTGAGTACCATGCCCCGAGCGCATACTTTCGCGGCATCGGGACAGGGCCGCTTACGGTGGTAAGCGCTTCAAATGCGCCTCGGTAGTTGGTCCCGTAGCCGAAAAGATACCAGTCCGTGCCGGCATTGGCAGGTCTGGACTGTACCCAGTTGTTAACCAGCAGATGGCCCCGGGAATCGTCCAGCAAGTACCATCCATCACGAGATAGGATACCTTCTCCCAAATCACCAGGGCCGCTCCAGCCATCAAGCGTTCGGACAGTCCCTCCAAGATTGCTGGTGTTCTTCATTCCAGGTGTCCAGGTGATGGTCTCATTGTCTTTGCGGATGACAGCCTGGAGGTTATCCGGGTTGAACGGCTGACCGTCGTTTTTGTAGGAAAGGCGAATGAAGCCGGTGTCAATGATAGTGGTATCCTGCTGCTTGTTTATAGTAAAGCGAGCGCCTGTCCTGCTGCGGTTGATAGCAAAGATGGATGGAGAATCGATGAATTTGCCATTCTCCGAGTATTCGAGCCTGACCAGGTTTGGCGTGATAACGGTAAAACGCGCTTTACCGAGGGTTATCATATTCGGTTGAGTGCTCTGACCTGTGCCTGGCAGTGAAAAGATAAAAACTGCCAGTATCAAAAATATCAGGTTGATAATTATTTGCTTGCGGCTTTTCATCCTGTCCACCTCTTGATTCAATACTTGATGACTATTTTGAGGCCCGATTTATTAGACCGGGCCTCAGATATTTCCACTGCAGTTGAATGCAGCAAAAAGCCTGACTACATCAAATACTCCCACATAAAAATAAGGGCAACGGCAGCAGACCAGCTAAATCCAATGGCCCTGTTGCCTTCACCATACTTGGGGTCAAAGTTTTCATAGTAACCGCCAGCTTGATACTTGATCATATCGCAGTATCTTCGGGCGATCTCCTTTGCCAGGTCTTCTCTGCCGCCTCTTTTGAGTCCATCCGCAATGAGGATTGTGGCAGGCGCCCAGATAGGCCCACGCCAGTAGCTGTCAGCTTCATACTTCTTGCTTTTTGGATCTTCTGAGGCTATCCCGTAGTCGGTCAGGAACCGGCTTTCCAACTCAGCTACGCATTTATCGAACTTGTCTTTATCGAGTTCGCTGCCGAGCATTATAGGCATAAGCGGAAGCTGTGCAGTTGGCTCAGGATCGTATTCGTGAGTTCCTGTTGTCACGCAGACGAACCTGTCATTCTTCCAGAAGTGTTCGTAAAGAGTAGAAAGCTGTTTTTCCGCACGAGCATCCCAGGCAGCGGCCTCTTCTTCTTTGCCAAGTTTTCTGGCTACCATTGCAAGCGCTCTCATTTGAAGCACCAGATAAGATGAAAGGTCAGGTGTTTCAAGCTTGGCGCCGACATCGAATACAGTAGAGTTATCCATTCCGCTGTCGCAACCGTCTTCGGTGTAGTTCGGAACACCGTCGCCGTCTTCATCACGCTCGTTGAACCAGTAGTCTGTCCATTTCACCAACTTTGGATAAAACCATTCGAGTGTTGATCGGTCAAGTTCCTGGATTTCCATCAGCTTGAGCAGTGTCCATCCGTGTACCGGAGGTTTAGTAATGCCCCAGAACTCGATATCTGGCGCTTTCCACATGTCGGGCATTTTTCCGGTCTCATCCTGTCGGTAGAATGGCGCAAGGAATTGTTCTACGGCAGCTTTGAAGTCTCCCCTGGCTATTCCGAGCGCGTGAAAGCAGTGATCCCATGACCATACAGCAGTCATGTAGTCTTTGTTTACGAACATGGTGTCGTGTGTCAGGTTTCCTTCAGCATAGACGAACGAGCACCAGATAACATGCCACGCAGCTTCAGCCTCCGCGCGATACTCGGCAGGCACAGGCGGCATTTTGGCAAGAAACTTGTTCCATTCCTGTTCAGCAGCTTCAATATCCGCATCAACATCAACTTTTGGAGTCTCTTGGGGGATGGTCTTGCCTATTCTGACCAGCACCAGTGCTTTTTCTCCATCAGGAGAGATGGTAAGGTTGTCCGTATGTTCCGCAGCCTTGCCCTGGAGGACATCAAAGATGGCAAAACTCTCGAACCTGATGTCAACGACCTTTCGTGTGTCGTTCGATTGCTCTTTTATGATTGGTATTTCCGGGAGTGTCCTGGGTTTACGCTTTCCCCACTTGGAATCGAGCGCCCGGAAGACCAGGTCCGGGCCTGTGGACTCTACTACAAAACCGTCATTGCCTTTTATATAAACGCGGACTTCTCCAGCATAGGACCTTGCCGTAAGCACTGCAGGAGTTGCTTCCATACTGTGGCTGAGGTGCTGCCCGTTCGATGTAAACTCCAGCATCATTGCCTGGTCATTGCCGAAGATTTGTCTCACGTTGGTTATCTTAAGCGGTCCAATATTAGATGGAGATGTGATTGATATCCACGACCCATACTTACTGAATGGTGTTTTCGTGATATCAATTCGTGTTTTCAGCATTGTCTTTGTCATACGCCCCCAAATTCCGATAGTCTTTAGATTTAACGTTAAAATTCTTGCTGAATTACATACATATATAATACTCTTTACAAGCAAGCTTATCAAGCTATGATTAGAGTTTGCTTTCTTAAGCTTGACAGCTGGAGATTATGGAGGTAAATTGCAATTGGTTGTCGGTTAATGGCTCCTTGCCGGCAGGTAGAGGTAGTAAATTACGGAGGAACACAATGAGGTTATCCAACCCCAAAACCTTAAGAAGCCTGCTGAACTGGGTCACATCAAAAATACTTCTGACTTTAATCGCTTTAGTACTTCTGATTTCTGCGCAAGTCTCTCAGGCATATAACCTTGATGGTGACTATGAACGCCATGCTGAACTTCAGAGGGTGCTTGATGAGATAATGTCGACCATTCCCTCGACAGCGTCAGAACAACCTGCAGCAAGTACTTATCTGGTTAAAGTAGTTTATTTTATCCCCAAAAACCGTGTTGCTCAGCCTAATGCAGAACAGAAACTTAAAGACTATATTCTCCTTTGCCAGGAGTTTTATGCAAAGGAGATGGCTCGAAACGGATACTATAAACCTGGCAGCACTACGGAAGGCCAGACATTCGAGCTGGAAACAGATGAAAACGGGGAGCCAATCGTCCATATCGTAAACGGCAAATACAATGATGATTACTATAGAGCTGATATGTGGGGCCGTATTCTTAACGAAGTGCTTCCTGTCTATCCCGTCAACAGAGCCTGCCTGTTTTTAATGACTGAATGTCATAAGATGAATTCTGATGGCACTGTTTCGGGAGGATTCTTCGGCGGCGCTCAATGGTCTGCATCAGGCGGCTGGGGAGGTGTCGGGATGCTTGGAAGCGACACTATCTGGTTCCTTGGCCGGGATAAATTCTATGACAATAGACCTTACCACGGGCTTAGGATTCCTGAGTACGACAACATCCCGATGGTTCAGGACGTTACGTTCGCCTGGTTCCTTGGAACTACGGTCGGCTCGGTAGCATCGTCGTTCCAGGGAGGAATTGCCCATGAACTTGGACATGCTTTCGGCTTGCCGCATTGTTTTGTGAATGATAACAACTTTGCCGGCGACCTGATGGGTAACGGCCACCGGGGATTCCGTGGTAATTTCGGCAATTTTCCAGGTGAATGGGTCAGGATGCATATCTCACAAAGCGATATGCTGGTTAAATCCCGTTACTTTATCCCAGACAGCACTCTGACAGACACCTATGCGCCTACCCAGTCTGCTGTAATCACTGTCGAGGAGAAATCTCCAACCGGAAAGCGGATTCATGTAAAGGTAACGGCAAATGATTCGGGGTCTGGCTTATGGAGGAGCATTGCGTTGATAGACCCGCCCTGGTCTACCATCGACAGCGCACCGTTTAATGCTTCAGGAGTGGCCGATTATTATATAGATTCTGCTGAAGTACCCCAAAGCGGCGGATTGACGGCTCAAAGCTATAACTTTGAAGTCTTCGCAATAGATAACCAAGGTAACAGACGAATTAATAGCTATTGGGTGCAGGTACCTGGATCCATGAAACAACAGGTGAAAATCAACGACAAATGGTATGACTTGATACATGGCGCGTGGTACCCTTCAACTAGTGTTCGTCTGTCGATGGATATGACTGCCAGGGAAACCGGCATAACACTGTATCCAGAGGTAGAGTTACAACCAATTGGGACTCCGTTTACCGGCACACCCAACTATATCAATTCAACAGGTTATGCCTATAACGGCAGCCCTGTTACTGGATATATTGAAATGGATGTTCCGATGGGAGGATATCACTGGCGGTACAGGCTGCGCACCAGCACAGGGGTTTATAGTCAATGGGTTACCAAAGGTATGGATGACCCGAACGAACTGGATTTTGGGGTGGATACAACGCCGCCGAGTGTCCCTGTAGTTACAGACTCAGGTCAGTATTCGTCCAGTAAGACATCGCTTACAGCTTCATGGAGCGCATCTGATGATGAAAGCGGAATTGTCAACTACAGAGTAGCGGTTGGGACAACTCCTTATGACCCAGGTTCAGGTTATGTTAAATCATGGACTGTCTTTACTTCAACATCCGGTACAATAACAGGACTCAACCTTGTTGAAGGAGTCAGATACTATATCTACGTTAAGGCAATGAATCCAGTGCAGATGTTCAGTGTTTCAGGAGTGAGCGACGGCATTACAGTAAAGACTTCCTCACCGCAAGTTGTGAACATCAAGCAGGCTAAGGAGCTTGAAGACG
>JAKPFN010000123.1 GCA_029551395.1 Armatimonadota bacterium
TAAATATCTCTTTTTTACTTTTGACCTCAACAATATCTCCATGCTTGAGGTCCAGGCTGCTTTGTGCAGCTGATTTTGCCTTTTTCGCACTTTCCGGCTGTTTTCTACCTAAAATCGAGTCTTTCAACTTCCCCAGATACCATCTGGAGTTGATTCCTGAAAGAAAAACGAACATAGGCCAGTTGATTCCCCTGGTATACTGCCGAAAATGACGATATTTAAGCCTGCCGGCAGCCTGGTTCAGCACGCAGCTTTGTCCGTGGCAAGGTAGAAGCTCCTCACCAGGTTTTATTGCATATAAATCGATGTCAGGTTCATCATTAGAGTCATCTGCTGTATCTTCAGTTGTAATCCAATCTGTCTTAAAGAGAAAAAGGCAGCGTCTTTGGCATCCGCGATGAGCTTCTCCAGTGCACCTGGCTCCATCCAGCAAGACAACATTCTTAATACCAGCCAGCCCAGTGCCTTCGATATATATCCTGTCGATATTATCAACTATAATCAGCTTTTTACCGCAGAACTTCCTCATTTCTGCCTGGAATGGAATTCCCTCGAGTGAGCAATCCGTATCAAGAGTTGCAGTTATCTCCTGAAGACTTTTCACTTTGACAGTTGTTCCAGGCTGCAGGTTCTCCAATTCTAAAGACATAATGAGAATCTCCTATCAAAACATCTCCAACAGATTTACCCAAACATCAACACTAACATAGTTGAGTTATTGACGTATTTAGCCTATATTTGCGTTCTCAATTTACAATTCACTTGTTTTGTCACTTGTTGGGTATAATCACCGCGTCCTAAACTGCGATTGTTAATCCAGGTGAGCTATATGTATCGAAACAATGCTATTAATGCGTATACACCAACAACAATCTCTACAGATTTTCAACCTCATCAGCAGCAGGAAGCACACCCGGAACCGGTTGAGATAAACCGAATCTGGGGCGTGTTACACCGGCGATGGTGGCTGATGCTGCTTGTTCTCGCAGTAGTAATCACTCCTGGCGTTCTATACATTCATAATCAGCAACCTGTGTATACTGCATCGGCACTGATGGTAGTGCCTACAGGGCAAAGCTTTTCATCTGCGCCTGATGACCTGCGACTTTTAAACGACCTTGTATCACTGGCCAAGGGAAGGTCTGTGCCTGGAACTGTTCAGGTGCTTGAAAGCCTGGATATGATAGTTGCGGTCAGCCAGAAGATAAGCCCGGAAGACTTGCAGAAAGGTTTTGGTGAAGAGGCTGTAGAATCCGGCCTGATTCCAAAGTGGGCGCTCAAATACAGCACAAGAAGAGATTCGGACGTAATAACTGTAACGGCTCAAGCTTATGATCCGTATGTGGCAGCCAATCTGGCTAACATTGTAGTCGATACCTATATAGAACGAGACAGGGAGAGCAGCGGACAGGCTGCAAAGTTAGGCAGAGAATATGTAACCAAAGAGCTTGATTCCATCCGTCAAAAGTTGAATTCTGCACAGCAGGAACTTGCTCAGTTCAAAAGGAAGACTAAAATCATTGCTGCAGAAGACCAGCTAAAGCAGATGGCAGTCAGCATGGCTGCCCTTCAATCCGAACAGGACAAGGCAAATGTAGAACTTGCATCGATGGACCGTCAAGTTGAGGAACTCAGAAATCAACTCAAGGCCCAAGGCAATGAGATACAGGAAAACCAGACCATACAAATAAGCCCTGAATACCAGGAAGCGCTCAACAATCTCGCAAAGCTGAATGCCGAGCGGGCTAACCTGCTTCAGGAGTATACTCCGAACTCTAAAGAAGTCAAAAACATAGATGGTGAGATAGCAGAAGTCAAGCAGCAAATGAAAAAGATTGCTGAAACAGTAGTTGCTTCCAAAGTCCGTACTCGAAACCCTGTCCTGGATATGTACATTGGCTCGGTAATCAGCCGGGCGGCTTCAGATGCTAAATCGCGGGCTATCAAGCAGGTAATCGCAAGCCATGATAAGAGGTTAGAACAGCTTCCTGACCAGGAACGGACTTACACAGACCTGCAGCGCAAAGTCTCGGTTCTGGAAGGCACTTTCCAGGCGTTATCATCCAAATATTACTCGCTTTTAATAAACGAGAAGTCGACGCTTCCAAACGCGCTTCTTGCGGCTGCTGCACAACCTTCCAGCATACCTGCATTCCCTAGAAAGGTTAGAGACACAACGTTATTTGCCCTTATCGGAATTGCTCTGGCTGTTCTTGTAGCTTCCATAGCTGAACAGCTCGATAAAAAGATAAGATACGAAAACACTATCACCAAAGTAACGGGAGAAGCACCTCTTGCTATCATCCCAAACCAGAAATCCCTTGGAAAACAAGGCACGAAGATTTGTGAAATGGATTCTTGCAGTCCGTTTATAGAGTCGCTGAGAGTGCTTCGAAATTTAATCAATTTCAACAGCAGTAAACCGATAAGAATCCTTGCAGTAACAAGCCCTTCCAATGATGAAGGCAAATCTACCATCTCAGTGGGACTTGCAGTTACTATGGCGATGGCTGGAAAGAAGGTCCTGGTAGTGGACTGCGACCTTCGGAGACCTATCCTTCGCAGACAATTGGGTGAATCGAGCAGCACAGGCTTTACGAGCCTGGTAAACGGGTCGTCTGATATTGAAAATGCCATTCAGCCCACCAGTATAGAACGGCTCTTCTGCCTGCCGTCTGGACCACTGCCTAAGAATCCATCAGAATTTCTGGATTCTCCCGAGTGTAGAGAGATGCTTAAGAAACTGGCAAAAGATTACGACTTACTGGTCCTTGATTGTCCACCTTGTGTAGGTCTGAGTGATGTGCAGGTCATCTCAACCATTGCAGATGGTGTGCTGTTGGTAGTTGCAGCCAACAAAACCGAACTACCTGACTTCTACAGCGCGTTAAAAACGCTTGGGCAAGTCAATGCGCCATTCATCGGCACTGTAATCAACAAGTCGAACATGGATTGGGGAAATTACAGCTATTACAAATATCACGGAAGCAGTGATGCATCAGATAAATGTGAAGATAAACAATTAAGAGGCAAATCGAACAGAGAACGGGCAAGCACTTTGCTTGATTCACAACAACGCTAAAAGGTCTTAAGAGTTATGCTTCGCAGCATGAATTGGGGCAATGGTTTTCACTATCTAATATATGCAGTTGCGCTGGTTGCGTTTTTTGTCAGCCAATGGAGGCTGCTCAGATACTACTGGGGGATTTGGACGGAACCTAACGGCTATTACTCACATGCCTTGTTGGTGCCTATCCTTGCCGGCATAATGATATACCTGAATAAAGACCGGCTGAAGAGTATCAAATGCACAGGTTGTTGGCTGGGTATTCCGGTTCTTATCAGCGCGGTTGCTCTGCACCTGGTCGGAGTAGTAACGGTTTGGGACTTTCCATGCGGGATTGCTATGCTACTTATGGTTTCAGGCGGCATTATATCGTTATTCGGATTAAAGGTAATGGCCGTAATTCTAGCTCCTATCCTGTTCCTCAGTCTGATGATACCGGTTTCCCCATCCATACTGGATAGCACAACGCATCACTACCAAATAGTGTCTACGACCATGAGCGTTCATACTCTCAGCTTGTTCGATGATTCAGTCGTTCAAGCTGGAAATGTAATAAACTCAGCCAACCTTCCGCAACCGCTCATCGTAGGAGGCGCCTGCAGTGGGTTGAAACTCCTGATTGCACTGATAATGACAAGCCTCTTCTTAGGCTATGCCCTGGAAGGCTCCTGGTGGAAAAAAGCGATTCTGGCAGGTGTGTCTTTCCCGCTCAGTATATTCATCAACTCATTAAGAGTAGCGATTTTAGGGTTAGCGGGTATCTGGACCGGTTCTGCTGAGACAGTCCAATCCTTCCATAACTATGCAGGATACTTCGGGCTGGTGCTATGCGCTGGAGTAGTGATACTGCTGGCCAGAATAATGGGAATGAGATACTTCCGAACATTTCAGACACCTTCTGATACTTCACTGGATGAGTCAGCGCGCCATCGCCCATTAGCCAGCAGCATTGCAGCGCTTGCAATCCTACTTGTTGCTGCATCATTCGGCACTGCAGAACAAAGTCTGTACAATCTCCCAAAAGGACAGATTGCGCGGCAGAATATTCCGATGTCATTCGGGAAATGGACAGGTGAAGACATCCCAATAGAGGAAGAAACAGCAAAGACACTGGCAAAGGGAGACCTCTTGAAACGTGTTTATTACGATACCAGTGGAAGCCCTGAAATCATAGTTTTTATCGATGCTGCTATTGATATGTCTGCATTTCATGACCCTGTGGTATGCATACCAAGCAATGGAGGCAGAATAGTCGAGGAAGGACTGATTAAAATCAGATCACCCAATCAAACCGATATCCCAGCAACTGTCTTACTTGTTGCTGACGCTGATGGCTCCACAGGACTCATCGTTTACTGGTATGAACTACCGAATGGCCGATATGTTCAATCACTGCAGGCTATGCGAAGACATCTGGTTACCAGCAGGTTCGAGCATTTGAAGCAGACTATGCTTGGGTCAGTATCCTTACAAAGCTCAAAGCCTGTAGACATAGAATCAAGTCAGATAACCTGGTACAGGTTTTCAACTGATGCCATCGACCGGAAAATAGACCAACAAAGACAGATGCAGTTTATCTCAGATTTCCTTGTAAGCAAATCAAAGCTGGAAACTAATCAGGATAATTGATATGAAAGTCTTGTTAATCTGTCAGCACTATCTTCCAGAGGAAGTTGGAATAGGGTTTCAGATACATCAACTGGCTGAATGTCTGCAAAACCACGGGCACTCGGTCAGTGTGCTGACTGCGTTTCCTAACTACCCAAAGCGCATCATTTTCGATGGATACAAGCACAAAATATTCCAGAGAGAGACGAACAAAGGGATAAACGTCATCAGAACATGGGTCTATGCCAATCCTAAAGAAACTTTCGCATCCCGCCTGATGAACTGGGGCAGTTTCTGCATATCTGCAATGCTTGGTACTGCCATTGCAGCCGAAAAACCTGATATTATCCATGTTCTACTCCCTCCATTGCCTCTCGGAGCCACAATCAATCTGGTCGGAAAGCTGAGAAGGATTCCCGTTGTAGTGCATGTGCAGGACATCTACCCGCTAATAGCTATCGAGCTTGGGATTCTCCGAAACAAGATGCTTATCCGGTTCTTTGAGAATATGGAACGGAGAGTCTACCGGGACTCAGCTCACATCGTAGTGATTTCTCAAGGCTTCAAAGACAACCTTATCAGCAAGGGAGTCCCACCTGACAAGATCAGCGTTGTGCCAAACTGGGTCGATGCAGGTTTCATCCAACCAGGCTCTAAGAAAAATACCTTTAGAAGCCAGTTGGGAGCCGATGGCAAATTCCTGGTCGTTTACTCAGGCGGACTTACAAGAAATTCTAACCTTGAACC
The DNA here is from genome assembly GCA_029551395.1 of Armatimonadota bacterium. GTDB lineage: Bacteria > Armatimonadota > UBA5829 > UBA5829 > DTLH01 > JAKPFN01. The sequence goes on from JAKPFN010000123.1 coordinate 5,423, forward strand.
GGTCATTCAAGCTGCATCACTTCTGAAAAACGAGCCTTTTATGTTTGCGCTGGTAGGTGATGGCCCGCTCAAGCCGCATCTTCAGTCGCTTGCATCAGACCTTTCGCTGGATAACCTGCAGTTCATACCATTCCAGCCGCTTGCAAGGTATCCAGAGGTTCTATCGGCAGCAGACATGACGCTGGTTGCATTGAACAAAGCTGCTACTTTTGCATCTGTGCCCAGTAAAGTGTTCAAGCAGATGGCTGCAGGAAGACCTGTGCTTGCCATAACTGCAAAAGGAAGCGAATTAGAGCAACTTGTCGAAAGGTCTGGCTGCGGTTTACACGTTCCAACCGATGACCCTCAGTCACTTGCTGATGCTCTACGGTGGGCTGCGTGCCATTTGGATAATATTGATGCAATGGGATGCAATGGCCGGATGCATCTGGAGAAAAAACACTGTAAAGAGAAATGCGCTGGCTCGATAGAGGCTATTCTCAAGAAAACAGTGGAGTCATGGCGAAGTAAAACACTTCCCGATGATTCATCGGGTTGGAAAACGAGGTCAGACAATGCTTAAAGCCGGTTACACCAGAACACGTAAAGCTTTTACAGGATTAAATAGTTCCAGCCGGAGGAGCATTGCTACTGACACTAAAAAAGAAGAAGCCAAGCCTCAGACTCTCGATTTTTTACCATTCGCTCTACCGGATACCGGAGAGGAAGAGATAGAAGAAGTTGCGGACTCCATCAGGTCAGGTTGGCTGACTACCGGCCCCAAGACCAGGAAGTTTGAGCAGGATTTCGCGGAGTTTCTTGGCGGCGGCATCGAGTGTCTTGCTGTAAACTCCGCTACTTCCGGGCTGCATCTGGCGCTTGACGCTGTAGGAATAGGAAACGGCGATGAAGTCATCACAACTCCGTACACATTCACTGCTACAGCTGAGGTAATCAGATACCTTGGCGCGCATCCAGTCTTTATAGACATAGACCCACGGACATTCAACCTGAATCCAACTCTGATAGAGGCTGCTGTAACCAAACGCACCAAGGCAATCCTGCCGGTACACTTCGGCGGACTGGCTTGTGATATGGAGAGCATAGTAGACATTGCCCATCGGTATAACCTGCGTATTATTGAGGATGCAGCACATGCGCTGCCAACTACATGCAACTCATTGCTCGTCGGCACACTTCCAAGTGATGCGACTGTTTTCAGCTTCTATGCCACAAAGACCCTTGCTACAGGTGAAGGAGGGATGCTTGTAACGAAAAATCCTGATATTGCAGCCAGATGCCGCGTAATGAGGTTGCACGGAATCGACAGAGACGCTTTTGACAGATACACATCCTGTAAACCTGCCTGGTACTATGAGGTAATTGCTCCTGGGTTCAAATACAACATGACTGACCTTGCGGCATCAATAGGAATCCATCAGCTTAAAAAGGTGTATCAGTTCCAGCGCAGGAGGGAGGCTATTGCAGAAGCCTATCACACAGGATTATCCGACCTTCCGGTAATGCTTCCCCCCTACCCTCCTGATGGAGAAATCCATGCCTGGCATTTGTATGTTATCAGGTTAACCGACAGCGCGCCTGTTTCAAGAGACAGGTTCATCGAATTGATGTCCCAGATGGGTATCGGGACAAGCGTTCATTTTATTCCGCTCATTCTGCAGCCTTATTGGCGCGACACTTACAACCTTAAAGAATGCGATTTTCCTAATGCAGTTGATTGCTACAAGCGAGCCGTCAGCCTGCCTATCTATTCACGCATGTCTAATGATGATGTGCTTCGAGTGATAAAAGCAGTCAGGACGATTCTGGAATGAACAGTTACACACAGAGCCTGACAAAGCGATTATTTGACCTTACCTTTGCCCTGCCAGGACTGATTGTGCTGTCTCCTCTCTTCATTCTGATAACTCTGCTCATCTTTATGGATGACAAAGGGCCTGTAATTTTTGCACAGCAACGAGCAGGAAAAAACGGAAAGCTGTTTCTCATGTACAAGTTCAGGACGATGATAGCAGGCGCTGAGTCTTTTGGCAGACAGTTGACTGTTGGGGAGGATAAAAGAATAACAAGAACCGGCAGCCTGCTTCGTAAAACCAAACTGGATGAATTGCCTCAACTGATAAATGTAGTCCTTGGCAATATGAGCCTGGTTGGGCCAAGGCCAGAGGTGCCTAAATACGTCGCGCTATATACTCCCGAGCAAAGAGAGGTTCTAAAGCTAACTCCAGGCATTACTGACCCGGCGTCCATTAAGTATAGAAATGAAAGCGACATTCTCAGCAACTCTTCCAACCCCGAGCAGACATATATAGAGCAGATAATGCCGGATAAAATAAGGCACAATCTGGAATACGCTGCCCATGCATCGCTCATAACCGACTTTACTCTTATTCTAAAAACTATCGCCAGACTGGCTTTTTCATAAATAGTGTTTCAGTGCGAGTAATTAGTGAATTCATGTTTCTGCAGACGTGTCTTAATGCCCATACAGGGGTAGCATCAGTGTTGATTATATAAATCAACAAAAGCTCATCAGGTTGGTACTAACAAAATAACTGGTCAGGAGTAACTAAAAATGAAAATAAGAGGGGCAGAAATAACTTGTTTATTAGTTATTACCGTCCTTATGTTAATTCAACCAGCATTTGGTTCATATGACGGCAAACTGTATATGGGCGCAGGTCTGGACGGCACAGGTAGTGATTGGGTAAATGCAGTATTCGGATGGAACGTCAGCCAGAACAAAGATGGAAGTTGGCATTATGCCTACAACTTCAATACCTACAGTAAAAAAGACATAAGCAACCTTACCTTTGAAGTATCCAAAGGTTTCAGTAGAAATGATATCTATAACTGGAAAGTATTGGATGGATATGTAGGCAGTTATAGTATGGAGACACAGCCGGAAGGCAAATGGGATTGTCCGGGAAGTATATATGGAATTAAACTGGATGGCGTTAGCGGCACCAAGCTTGCATTTAGTTTCGATTCCTACCGGGCTCCTGCCTGGGGAGACTTCTATGCCAAAGGCGGGATATCGAAAAACGGCGAAGATTCGAAAACTTTCAACACAGTTTGGAATGCAGGACTGACTAAAAACGACAGTGATCCTGATGCCGCGCCAAAGAGTGGTTCTGTAAACTACCATATCCTGCGGCCAGACACTGCAGTTCCTGAGCCTGGAACGGTGGTTGCTGCTATTACCATGCTGTCGTCCGCAGGACTCTTCTTCCGAAGAAGAAAAACTGCGCAAGAAAGATAATCAGGCTCAAACGGCACATAGAAATATTTAAAACAAGTCCGGTAAACAGGAGAAAGCTGCCGCTGTATGCCTAAGAAAAGCTTTGCAGCAGACGCTACCTGGGTACTTCTTACCAGTGTCTTTGCCGCGATCATTAGCATTGCCGGCGGTGCATTGCTGGCTCGATTTATCGGGCCAGACGGCAAAGGTGTTGTAACTGCGATTCTGGTTGTCCCGACCCTCGTATCGAACTTGCTGGCACTTGGGCTGCGCGAACCGATAGCCCATCTGATTGGCAAGAAAGTCTTCAATATAAAGGAAATCATCGATTCCGCTTACTGGTTCCTGATCCTTTCAAGCGCAGCCGGTATTATCATCAGCGGAATATACCTTGTCTCTATTGGAAATCCGGAATTCACCCCACTTATGATTCTCCTTGCGCTTATGGTAGTGCCTGCGAATGCTACTATTTTCCTGTGCGGAGGCATATTCCTTGGCCAAGGCAGGATTGGGCTTTTGAACAGGGTTGTATGGATTTCCGAGTTCCTTCGGTTGCTGGCAATCGTAGGTCTTGTTTGGGCATTGAATCTGGGCGTGACGAGCGCGCTGGTTGCGTGGCTTTTGGGATTATGCATCACTGCCTCTTATGGAGTTGCCCTTGTCAGGGCGGACTTCAAGCCAAAACGCAGATACATCCCGCCAGTAGCAAAAAAGATGCTGGGGATGAGCGGCATCTACACGTTGTCGATTCTAGCCACCAGGCTTCATCACAGCATAGATATCATCATGATGGAGCGGCTCAGCAATGTAACTCAGATAGGTTTATACGCTGTAGGACTCGGCACGGTGGAGTTGATACTTCACATACCATCAGCAGTTGGAACAGTGCTGTTCTCAAGAAGCGCAAATGCAGCAGATTGGGTATCTATGGCAGCACAGGTTGCAAAACTGCTCAGAGTAACTTTCCTGGCAGCCTGGTTAGCAGGAGCAGCACTTTACCTCGCTGCACCGGTAATGATCCCGCTGGTCTACGGCAGTGCTTTTATGCCAAGTATCGCAATAACACAACTGCTGATACCGGGTATAGTAGGCTGGTCGATATCGAGTGTCATTAATGGGAGTATGAAAGGCCACGGGAGAGCGGGTATAGGTATCCTTGTGACGCTGCCCGGTGTGGTTATAAATGTGATTCTCAACTATTTCCTGCTTCCGAAGTATGGCGCTAAAGGAGCAGCATTGGCTTCTGTAATCAGCTATAACCTGGTTGCTGTTATCTGGATAGTGGTCTATGCCAGATTGACATCTCTTCCTATACGAGAGTTCGTTCGTTACAGAAAGAGCGATTTTAGCTTTATCAGGCAGTTGTCAAGGAGGACAGGCAGTGAAGATTGCAGTAATCGATCTTCTGGCTAAAAGCGGGTTTACCGGACACACAAGGACAGCAGTTGCTACAGCCAAAGCTCTGCGTGCCCGGGGACATGATGTAATCTTCCTGATGCGTCCTCAAGCTAATACCAGGTTAGTAGAAGGTGCTTCTTTCGAGGTCATCAGAATAGTACAGAACTGGACAGGGCAGTTTTCCAGGCTCGATGAGCAGCTTTATTCACTCAAACATGATTGCGGGCTGGATCTGGTGCATTCTTTTGACTTCGGAGGCGCGGCAGACATCGTTGCAGCTTGTAAAAAGTTGAAAATCCCCTGCTTTTTCACCCAGTGCGCAGATCAACCGTATAAGCGCCTTATAAAAGTCCGGCCGTTGATAGTGGTAAGCCAGGAATGGAAGGTCTTTTTGGTTCAATCGGAAGGCTGGGATGCTGAAGATATAATCGTCGTTCCTGCACGGATAGATACGGAAGTTCTCTCATTAGACGCTGACGCCAACCAGCTTGCCAGCTTGAAAGAGAAACATAATCTACCCGTGGACTCAAAAGTTATCCTCAGAGTTGCCCGGGTATCTCCCCAGTATGTAACAAGCATAGTCCAGGGCATCGAGGCAACAGCCAGGCTTCGCATGCAAGGGTTGAATGTCAGTTTTGTCCACATCGGCATCCGCCAGGATAGATGGAGTTCGAAATATATAGACCGGTGTATAGAAGAAGCAAACAAAAAGTGCAAAGCGACGGTTGCAGTCTCCACTCAGGAGGGTACTGCCAATGCTCCTGACTATATAAGTGCAGCAGATTTGGTAATTGGAGCAGGACGCGGGGCCTTTGATGCCATGCTGAGAGCAAAACCTGTGCTTATAGTGGGAGAAAACGGCTTTGCAGGAACAGTAACTTCAACCAGGGTGGAAGAACTTGCCTACAGGAACTTTTCAGGCAGAAACGCATCTTCAGAAAGAACGGCAGAGGAGAGCATCAGCGAATTAGCAGATGAGATAGAACGCCTAATCACAGACAATGTCTACTACAGTGAAGTCGCAACCTTCGGGCAGCAATACGTATTGAACAAACTCGATGTCCGGTTTGGAGCAGCCCAATATGAGCAGATATATCAAAAATATGCAGAAGACATGCACTTTCCTGCAGATGAGGAAATTCAGCAGCATCGTGTATCTCCTGCAACCTACTGGAGGCACCGCATAATCCCGGAAAGTACCCGAGCAAGAATCCTCAAACTGGTACGGAGATAAGGTTTCGCAGGCAATGAACAGATTGAGTTCTCAAACATCAGAAAGAATAGCATTTTTTCTGGCAACTCCCTGGGGTGACGGCGCTGAGAGAGTAGTTGTGACCCTTGCCAACGCTATCTGTGAGAGAGGACTGAAATTAGACCTGGTGGTATACCAGTCTGATAGCTACCGGGAACAAGTCTCAAAGCACATAAGGCTGATAAACCTTCATTCATCTGGCGCAATGGCTTCAATCCCAAGTCTAGTTAGGTATTTAAGAGAAGTCCGGCCCAAAGCGGTGCTCTCGACCATCGAGCAGATTAACATTGCCCTTCTAATAGCAAGAAGACTCTCAGGAGTTCCAGCGCGGATAATCATTCGAGAAGCAAACACCACATCCCGGATGCTGGATACTACGAAAGGTGTCAGGGGAATGCTCTATAGAAAACTGTTGCCTATCTGTTATCTCTGGGCTGATGGAATTGTTGCAGTCTCTCAAGGAGTGGCAGACAATCTGACATCAAAGCTGCACTTACCCAAGACAAAAGTCAGCGTAATATACAATCCGGTTGCGCTTGACCAACTCCTTAAGAATGCCTCGGTTCCAGTAGACCATCCTTGGTTCGAACAAGGGCAACCGCCAGTAGTCACAGGAGTAGGAAGGCTGTCTTTGCAGAAGGATTTTGCTACTCTTATACGTGCTTTTGCCCAATTGCGAAGCTGCATCAAAGCCCGGCTGCTCATTCTTGGAGAAGGCGAGGAGCGAGGAAAACTTGAAGAACTGGCACGGGAGCTTAATGTGCAAAAAGATATGCTCCTGCCGGGGTACGTTAAGAACCCGCATCCTTATATTGCCCGAAGTTCGCTTTTTGTGCTTTCATCAGCTTTTGAAGGGCTTCCTAACGCTCTCATAGAAGCTCTTGCCCTTGGCATTCCGGTAGTTTCCACGGACTGTGAAAGCGGCCCTAGAGAAATATTAGATAACGGAAGGCTTGGCAGGCTCGTGCCCGTGGCTGATCCAAATGCCCTTTCTCTTGCAATGCTTGAGACATTGAACCAGGTTGAAAAGAAGCCGATTTCCCAGGAAGACCTCTCTAAATTCGATCTCGACAGTGCCGTAGATGCCTACATTCGGATGCTAACCGGCAGTGGAGAAGCCCCATGAGCAACAGCAGCATCATAAGACAACTATTCTGCTTTGCAATAAGGCTAACGATGGTTCCTTACGTTATTCGAGAAATTATCCAGAGAAACAAAGTCACCATCCTGATGTTCCATGAGGTCGATCCGCAGGCATTCGACAGGCACATAAGAGTGCTCAAAGCCAGATACAACATCATTTCTCTTAAGAGCTTCCTGGAAACAAGTGACCTGCCTCCAAAACCATTGATAATCACGCTGGATGACGGCCATTTGAGCAACTATCAACTGCTTCCTGTCATCCAAAAACACAGGATACCAGTTACCATCTTTGTCTGCAGCGGTATTCTCGGCACCAACCGTCATTTCTGGTTCGATACCGGACTTCCTTACGAAGAACTTGAGCAGCTAAAGCATCTGGATAACGATGAGCGGCTGAGAAGGATGGAAGGAATCGGCTTCAATGAAACCAGAGAATACCCGGACAGGCAGGCTCTTTCAGATGATGAGTTGCTTGAAATGATGGAATATGTAGACTTCCAGGCACACACTGTGTTTCATCCCATCCTGCCGATGTGCAGCGATGATCGGTCAAGATACGAGATATGTCAGTGCAAGCAGGATTTGGAATCGTCTTACGGGCTGTCTGTATATGCCTTATCCTATCCTAACGGGGATTACAGCGAGCGTGAGAAGAAATATGCAAAGGATTCCGGCTACAGGTGTGCAGTTACGGTGGACTACGGGTTCAATACCGCAAAGACAGACCCATTCGAGTTAAAACGAATATATGTAGGCGGAAATGCCGGTAAAAATGAGCTGATTATTAAAGCAAGCGGGCTATGGATACCCTTTCATAAAGCAAAGAAGATGCTTATGAAACGAACTGCAAAGCAACATACCTGTTTAAGAGGTGAAATAAATTGAAATAACGCTCTGGAGAGGAATACATTGGGAGATGGCCGGTTATGAGCAAGAACAAACAGAGCTTCCGGTTCAGCTACTACCTGGTGTCGGTCAACCTGTTAGCGTTTGTCTACGTTGCAGGTTATGCGCTGTTTGAATCGAACTCGAGTATATCCAGAATCAGTATTTTGACAGCGCTTCTGATGATGGTTCTTCTTCTAGCAAGGTTGATCATCACCGGTCATCTTGCTATCCCACGGCTCATCGGTATTCCTATTGCTTTTGCACTGTTCTCAAGTATATCCATACTCTGGGCAACTGATCTCGAGATAGCGTGGCTTTACGGGTCGATATCGTTATCTGCCATGCTAGGAGCTATTGCTATCTGGATTGCCCTTTACAACGGATTGTCATACCGCACACTGTTCTGGTCAGCCTTGACAGGTTCTGTAGTGGTAGTGTTTTACCTGATCCAAAACCCGGAGCAGGTCTTTGACGATATAGCCAGGTCTGGGGGAACATTCAGCAACCCAAACGCTGCAGGGATTTACCTGATGTGCTGCACTTTTCTTATTATAAGCCCGCCTCCAGGGACATCTCGTGTTCCCAAGTTCAATCTAGCCATTGCAGCAGGACTTCTCTTGTCTGCAGTAGCTTTTACGGGAAGCCGAAAGACTCTCATTGCAGTAGCTGTCTTTGTTTTATACGCTGCCGTTGTCCTGTTCTGGCAGACCAGGCTTCGAGCCTACACAGCACCGGCATTGCTTCTTTTTATAGCGCTTGTAGCATCGGTCGTGCTAATCAGCCCTGACATCAGCTTTGCATCAAGTCCCATTGGAAGCCTGGGAGCAGTCCAGAGGCTTGACCTGCTCCTTCAAGGGGATGAATACAGTGCACTCATGAGGGAATCGATGATCTCTGCAGGGACCGATCTCTGGCTAAAAAAACCTTTGATTGGACATGGTTACGGGCAGTTTGGCAGTCTTACACCTTTTGGAGTGTATTCCCACTGCAACTACGTGGAACTGCTTTGTAACACAGGGATTATAGGGGCTGTTTTATACTACTTCTTCTACATCCTGATAGGTATGCACGCTGTCAGATTGAAAAATCCTCAGCACCTGGCAGCATTGTTCATTATAGGAATCCTTGCCCTAATCGATGTAGCAATGGTATCGGTCGTATCCAAACCTAACTGGGTATTGCTGGTCGTAGCTGCCTACTTTGCCATCTCCAACCGGCCTGTTAAAACGTTGGTTTTAGTCAAGACAATGCCGGGATTTTCCTTGAAAAAGACATCCCTGGGGAACAGCATGGCACGCCGGTCACTGGAAAAAGTGCTGCGGACTCCTGCTGGGATGAGAAAGGTGCTCGGGAAATGAACTATCTTGAGTTTGTCGGAGATGTATACCTGCCGCAGCCCTGCATTGTGGATTTGGGCCAGACTCAAGGGATAGTATGCAACCTTGAACACCCTATTACACAGTCCGAACGCGGCTATCCAAGCAAGATAAACCTGAAGGCTGATAAAAACTACCTGACAAGCTCGTTCTCGGATAGTCTCATTGCTGTCTGCCTGGCAAATAACCACATTATGGACTACCAGGAGCAGGGATTCTTGGATACATTAACCAGCTTGCGGAATGCAGGAGTCGGCTATTACGGCGCTGGATATTTATCAGACAATTGTAACAACCCGCTTCTATTGGATATCGATGGAAGCATAGTCGCGCTGATGGGCTATGTCTGCCCTTCTACTTCTGCTATTTTCGCAACTGATTCACAGCCGGGAGTTAGAGCCATAGATATCGATATCATCCGGCAGGACATAGCTTTGGCTAAATCTCAGGGAGCAGACCGTATAGTTGTCTCGCTGCACTGGGGATGCGAGCAGGTTGTGCTTCCCAAACTCGAAGATGTTCTTACTGCACATGCTATTTTAGGCACAGGGGCTGACTTGATAATCGGCCATCATTCACACTGCATACAGCCATTTGAAAAGAAAGGCGGAGGTTACATCTTTTACGGTCTCGGGAACTGCATTATGCCAGACTTGGATGTGCCTTCCTACTACAACGAAGCCGGTGAACCTACCAGCCGCTTCATATGTAAACAAGCCAGTTGGAACAAGACTTCTCTGGCTGTTAGATACTCACCTGCTGATGGCCAAGTGACTGCTTCGGTGCTGGCTTTTTCGGACAACAGATTGTTCAGAACAAAGAAAAGCCCTATGAAGCACCACCGCAACCTGGGCAATCTGTCTAACTACGATAAACAGTTCAAACGGTCTTTTTTTGTTGGCAAACTCAAGGATGCATTTGCTAACTATCTTTCCAGGCCAAAGCTGCCCGAAATAAGGCACGTAAAGCTGATGCTCTCTATGTATCATTCGAAGGAATATAAATAATCCTGTTTCTCAGTTGGCTTAAGGAACACAGCTTATGCACATAGCAAGACGATTTGCCTGGAACACAATAACAAAGGTGCGCGGAAATGTCCTGGAGCATTATAAAACGCTTCAGATGGTCGCTGGCGCTTCCTATAAAGAGGCAATCGAATTCCAGAACCACAGTTTGGCGAAGATTCTGTCTCACGCTTACAGATATGTCCCATATTACTGGGAAGTTATGGCTGACTGCGGCATTGTAGACCAGCATGGCCGCGTTGACCTGACCAGATTTTCAGAAATCCCTCTCCTCAACAGAGCCACGATTCATGAAAGGCATGCAGACCTGCAATCAACCAAATCCGATAACAAAAAACGGTTTGAAAACAAATCTAGTGGGTCGACAGGGGAACCTGTAAAGGTTGTTTGGGACTCCGATGTCTTTGATTGGATAATGGCTACCAAAATACTCTTTGATGATTGGGCTGGCTACCAGGTCGGGCTTCCTCAGATTACGTTATGGGGCTCAGAGCGAGACCTATTGGTTGGAAATGAAAGCATTAAAACTAAAACAGGAAGATGGCTGAGGAATGAGGTATGTCTTAACTCCTTTTACATGACTCCTGACCGTATGCACGAGTTCGTCAATGCTATAAACTCACATAAACCAGTGCATATCCTTGCCTACGCGGGAAGTCTGTACGAACTGGCCTGTTTCATCGAACGAGAAGGGCTGCCAATCCGTTCCCCAATGTCCATAATGACTTCCGCAGATACTTTGTACCCACACATGAGAGAAAAAATAGAACAGGTCTTCGGAGTCAGAGTATTTAACCGCTATGGAACCAGAGAAACAGGAGACATTGCATGCGAGTGCAAGGAACATAACGGCCTTCACATCTGCCTGCCTACCCACTTTGTTGAGATCCTTCGTCCTGACGGCAGTCCGGTTGAACCTGGAGAAGAAGGTGAAGTTGTCCTGACACTTCTGACTAACTACAGCATGCCTCTTATCAGATACCGAATAGGAGATACAGCCGTTCTAAAAGAAGGATTGTGCAACTGCGGAGTCTCCTGGCCCTTGCTCCAGCATATAACAGGCAGGCTGACGGATGCTTTTATCCGCAAAGATGGAGGGATTGTTTCTTCACAAACTCTGTTAATGATCTTGAATAACTGCGTGGTAGTCAAGGACTGGATAAAAAAATGCCAGTGCATACAGGAAGACTATGACAAGGTCTGTGTGCGGATAACAAGCTGGGACAGAAACTGCTTGCCTCAAATCGAATATGCCAGCGAACTGCTGGAGGTCAAAGAGAGAATCAAACTGGTAATGGGAGAAGACTGCGAGGTGGATTTCGAGTTTCCCGATGACATCCCCCCTACTCCATCAGGAAAATTCCGCTATGTCATCTCGAATGTCGAGAGATAAACCAATGAAAAGCACACGGGCTGGTCTTAAAGTATTACTGATATCTCCTCTGCCTCCTCCATCGAGCGGTATTGGCTCATGGACTGTCAACGTAACCAAAGAAGCAGCAAAGTCAGAAAACCTAAAGGTCATTGTTCTGGACACTGCAGTCAGGTGGCGTGCTGTTGATAATCTCTCACCGATTATCCGCCTTACAGGAGGCTCCGTTCAAGCTATTCGCGACATTCTCAGGACCTTTGCAGCCATCCTCAAACACAGACCGGCTGTAATACATCTAAATACCAGTGCGAGCTTCGCGGCAGTCAAAGACATAAGCATACTGTGGCTGGCAAAGCGCTTCGGGATAAAGTCTGTCATCCACTACCATATGGGAAGGCTGCCGGAACTCATCAAAAAGAACAATTGGGAATGGAGACTCATCAGAAAATCGATGATGCTCGCTGACAAGACAATCGTGCTCACTAGAGAGTCGGAAAACTGCATCAGGAAAGCAGAAAAGAGCATCGATGTTGTGCTGGTGCCTAACCCGGTCGATATCAGCGATATCAAAGTTACCGCAAGCGATGTAAAGCGAGAAACTGATGCCAAATATCCCCGCATAGTCTTTGCTGGCCATGTGACCGAAAGCAAAGGCGTTACCAATCTCATCTCTGCCTGCACCAGACTGCCAGTAGACTTCACTCTCGATATAGTTGGACCGGTAACCAATCAGTATAAAGAACAACTGAGAGAAATAGCCAAAGAACGAGATGACGGAAACCGGTTTGTTTTTCATGGAGAGGTAACGCATGACCAGGCAATTCAACACATAGCTTCTGCAGATATATTGGTCCTGCCAAGCCTCACAGAAGCATTTCCTTATGTAGTAGTCGAAGCTATGGCCTGCGGTGTTCCCGTCGTCGGTACGCGAGTTGGTGCAGTGCCTGATATGCTGGATGTGGAATCTGAACATCCATGCGGTGTATGTGTAGCCCCTGGCGATGTAGATTCACTTGCCCAGGCGCTAAGTTTGATTCTCAGCGATAACCAAACCCGCAGTCGAATGGCTGAAAACGCCCGCCGTCGTGTTGAAGAATACTCACTTTCAAAGGTGTTTTCCCAGCTTGTAACCATTTGGAATTCTCTTGTCAGTAAAGAGAAGGAGGCTGCTGATGCTTAGGTCCAGAACAGGCTGTATTTTGAACGCACTTGGTATATTCTTATTGTCACTAACCCTGGCAGTCTCGCTTTCACTAATCTCAGCTCTATCTGATGATACAAACGGAGTAGATAACCCGGGATTTGAAGACAAATCTGGTGGGAGATGGACATTCCACCCTTCTAGCCGCTGCCTCATAACAGACGAAGTCTCACATACTGGAAAGCACAGCCTATCGATTGTCTGCAACAAGGAATCTGATTTCGCCACTGCAAGGCAGACTGTTTCTATCAGTGACCAGGGAACCTTCAATTTCAGTGTCTGGATAAAGCTTAGTGAGCTGAAAGGGCTTGGCACTTATTTTTCGTTAAGCTGGCAGGATGCCCAGGGAAAGGTCATAGACAGATACTATTCCTCTCCTGTAGTCGGTACGCTCGAATGGACGAAAATCGAAGTCAAACAAAGGGTACCTGACGGGGCCAAAGCCTTGATGATAGGACTGCACACCAATCCAAAATGCAGCGGAACCGTCTGGTACGATGATATACAGATTGGTATCAAAGATGAACTGGAAATGCGCTCGCTACTTATCTACCCCAACTACCGCAGCCAGATATACCACGGCCAAAAAAAGCAGGTAATCATAGGAGTTGATATCACAGAGACCACTGACCATCCACTGAGTTCCCTTGGCCTGTCAGTGCAGGTTCTTTCAAAAGACGGACGAACCATAAGCGAAACCCGAAAAGATAAGCTGAACAATGCAGATTGGCAAAGTATCAGCCTTGACCTGAAAGATGCAGCTCCGGGAGATTACCAGGCAGTGGTAAGGCTGATTGATAACAACTCGAAACAAGAGTTAAAGTTTCAGCAGTTAAACTTTAGCATACTTGGACAGAATACTCCTCTGCCAGCAGTGTATTTCGACGAACACAACAGGTGTATAGTAAACGGCAAGCTCTTCTTCCCTCTGGGATATTACACCTGGGGAGTAGATGTAAAAGACCTTGACTGTGTGGCAGACACCAACTTCAACTGCATAATCCACTACAACCTGTTCTCTCAGTGTAAGATACCTGAAGCAATCCGCTACCTGGATGAAGTCAACAGCCGTGGACTCAAGTTCATCGCATCAACCAATCGCTGCTACGACAACTTTACAAGCGATCCCATCATATTCGATTCCTGGCAAGGGCCTAATCAGGTCTTGCAAGGCGCTGTCAAGACTCTGAAAGATCATCCAGCACTTTTAGCCTGGTACACAAACGATGAACGCTCGGATTTCTTCATCCCTCAGCTTGAACAGGCATACAACTACATAAAAACAGCCGATCCAGACCATCCAACCTATCAAGTGCTGACAAGAAAACAGCCTGTAGTCTATCATGTCGGTTCAACTGACGCACTGGGGACCGATTGCTATCCAGTATACGAGTTTTACACCCGCGAGCAGTCAAAAATCGAACTTGAAGATGTCGTAGAAGCTACTGAACTGGTCAGAAACGCTGTAATGGGAGCAAGACCGGTCTGGGAAGTCATTGAATGCTGCAAAATAGCCTCAGATGGCAGACCTCCTACCTTCGAAGAGATGCTGTGCGAATCATACCTTGCCATTGCTCACGGTGCAAGAGGGCTTTTCTTCTTCTGCCTGCCTTATGCGCAGAGAGATGGTGATGTGCAGATGCAGAGGCTAAAAGACCTCGGAGAAGAGATGGAAAAGGTTCGGCCTGTAGCGCTTGGCACTGATATTGGTCCCGAAGACTCGCTCAAAACCACAGATAAACGTATCAGCGTCCTTACCAGAAGCACTCCGTACGGTATCTTCGCAATTGCAGTGAATCCATCGAGCGATAAAATCAAAGCTGAGTTTCAAATCAGGAATGTATCGAGCGTTGAAGTCCATACTCCTAAATCACCCAGCTGTCGAATATCAGTAAGCAACAATAGCTTCACCGATGAGATCGAACCTATGGGTACGCGATTATACAAACTATCGCAATGATTCGCCTGCAATTATCTTTATGCTGTGTTGACAAATAATTGCCGGCATTACGTTAGGAGTGCCATTAAAATTGGTAAACTTCTAACGCTATGAGGCTGGCGCTTATTACAGGTATAACAGGTCAGGATGGCTCATACCTTACAGAACTCCTGCTTGAGAAGGGCTACGAGGTGCATGGCATCGTCCGTCGAGGTTCGACATTCAATACGGGCAGGATCGAGCACCTGTATAAAGACCCTCACATGAAGGATAACCGGTTATTTCTACACTACGGTGACCTGTCAGACTCAAGCAACATAAGCCGTTTGCTGGAAAAGATAAAACCGGATGAGGTGTATCATCTCGGTGCTCAAAGCCATGTCCGCGTGAGTTTTGACATGCCTGAGTTCACATCCGACGTAACCGGGCTTGGCACGCTCAGGATACTCGATGCCATAAGAGAAACAGGAGTGCGAACAAAGTTCTACCAGGCATCCAGCAGCGAGATGTTCGGCAAAGTCGTAGAGATTCCGCAGAAAGAAACTACTCCATTCTATCCGAGAAGTCCCTATGGATGCGCCAAAGTCTTCGCTTACTGGATAACCAAAATGTACCGAGAAAGCTATGGCATATTTGCCTGCAACGGGATACTCTTTAACCACGAATCCCCAAGAAGAGGTGAGACTTTTGTAACAAGGAAAATCACCCGCGGACTGGCCCGTATCAAGCTTGGATTGGAAGAATGCCTTTACCTTGGAAACCTGAACGCTGTGCGCGACTGGGGATATGCCAGGGACTATGTATATGCGATGTGGCTTATGCTTCAGCAACCTGAACCTGATGATTATGTGGTCGCCACTGGGGAAATGCATACCGTGCGTGAGTTCGTCGAAGAGGCAAGCAAAATATTGGGGTTCGATATCGAGTGGGAAGGTGAAGGGATTGACGAGACAGGCATAGATACCAAGACCGGTCAAGTGCTGGTTCAGATCGATCCGATGTATTTCCGCCCGGCAGATGTGGATATTCTGATAGGTGACTATTCAAAAGCAAGAGACAGACTTGGCTGGAAACCTGAAGTCAGGTTCCCGGAATTAGTGAAGATAATGGTCGAGGCAGACCTTGAGACTGAATCAAAGAAGATTGGATTGGGAGTATCAGGTTATGGATAAAAGCGCAAAAGTATACGTAGCAGGTCATAGAGGACTTGTAGGTTCTGCAATAGTGAGAAAACTCCAGTCAGAAGGCTATCAGAACCTCATAACCAGAACATCTGGGGAACTCGATCTGACTGACAGCGCTGCAACAGCCCAGTTTTTCGATTCTGAAAAGCCGGAGTATGTCTTCCTGGCCGCAGCAAAGGTCGGTGGAATACTTGCAAACAGCCTCCAGGGAGCGGATTTCATCTGCGAAAACATACTTATACAGAGCAATGTCATCACCAACTCACACAGGACAGATGTCAAAAAGCTGCTTTTCCTTGGCAGCAGTTGCATCTATCCCAGAATGGCCCCCCAGCCTATAAGAGAGGACTGCCTGTTGGATGGCAAACTCGAAGAAACGAACAAACCTTACGCGGTAGCCAAAATAGCCGGAATCACAATGTGTCAGGCATATAACCAGCAGTATGGAACCCGATACATCTCCGTAATGCCGACGAACCTTTACGGTCCAAACGACAATTTCGACCTGAACTCATCCCATGTTCTCCCTGCGCTTATCAGAAAGATGCATGATGCCAGGATCATGTATAAGCCCGAGGTTTCAGTCTGGGGTACAGGCACTCCCAAGCGTGAATTTCTTCATGTAGACGACCTCGCAGCAGCCTGTCTGTTCCTGATGCAGAACTATGAGGACTCAGAAATCATAAACATAGGCACAGGGGATGATATCTCGATAAAAGACCTGGCAGAAATGGTCAAAGAGGTCATCGGATACCAGGGCAGATTGGTTTTCGACGCATCAAAACCCGACGGAACCCCAAGAAAGCTACTGGATGTATCTAAAATCAACAGCATAGGCTGGAAAGCAACGATTGACCTGCAAACCGGCATCGAACAAACATACAAATGGTTCCTTCAAACACACTACAGAAAATAAAATCTGATACGCAGTAAAATCTGATTGGAAGCAATGGTGGAAAAAATCAAATGGTGGGCGGTATTGGATTTGAACCTGTAGCCTCTTCGGTGTCAGCAAGTTGGCTTTTTCGCGCCTTAACAGAGGACAATATAGCATCTTGCTCCAGATATGGCAACAAGCATTTTGGTTAGGTTTACGATAATGCGAATGCCCAGGATATTACTCACGCACTCGACGGATTTGAAAACTGGCACCCCTGGCTGGACGATTTTAGAACTTTTCTACCTTACGCTTAGTCGCTAACAACGGCTAGTGTGACAGCTTCACCAGCTCCTGAAAGTCGCTCTCGGTCAGTATCCGGATGGGGAACCCTTTGGATATCAATACTTCAGCCTTGCGGTGTTTAGAACTCTTTTCATTACCGGCTAGTCTTCTTGCGTCTTGATTTCCCACTACGAGGAGAGTGGTTTCTTGTGTAACTCCAGACCCGACCTGACAGCCTATTTGTGCGGCCATATCTGCCGCAGTTCGTCTTGGAATTTCGAGTGCGCCAGTGAAGACGATTACTTCGCCGTAGAAATCGCCTTCTGGATTACCGTCTCTTCTAATGCTCTGTTGGTCTCTTCTAACGCTCTGTTGGCAGTTGGGGGAGATTGGCTGTTCGACCCTCTTCAACCATCCTGCCATATCTAAGCCGGTCTTTGCAGAAGCGGCAAGAAGCACTCGGGCGGCGGCCTTGGCATCGTCTAAAGCGTTGTGATGCTTAAATTCATATCCTATGTGTGCGCATACATTAGCAAGTCCATAGCCTTTCCATGCAAAATCCTCCCAAGTTCTCCTTGCAACTCGCGCCGTATCAAGCCAGTTGCATTCCATAGGAGGAAGATCGTACTTACCACATGCCTGTTGAAGCGCAATACGGTCAAATGCAGTGTGACATATGACCACAGTATCCTTGAGAATACGCGATAAGTCTCCATGAATTTGTGGAAATCTCGGCGACTGCTTGACCATCTCTGCCGTGATTCCATGTATCGCAACATTCCAAGGGTCGAAGTAATCTTCAGGATCTATGTAAGAAGTGAACTCGTCATTTATACAGTCATTCTCATAGCGAACCCATCCTATCTGGCAGATGGACCCCATGTCAGGATTGGCTGTCTCTACATCGATAGCGATGAAGTTCATGGGAACATCACTCCTTCGTGGTGGATTACCCCTGTTTTGGTAACGTGGGGACATAAAATACACAGCCTAATTATTAGGTGATTATACGATGCTATTCTTGTAATGTCAAAACGGACAAAGGAAGAAAAATTACTTGATTAGTAACTTAGGAATATGGGGACGAGTCCTTTTCAATGATCCACCCCAAACGCATGTAAGGCATAGCTGGAGAGATGGATTTCAGAACTGGAGGAATATGGCAGGCAACTGATAGACCGAGGGTTCACTGGTTATCTTAACAATGAGATGAAGCGTGTGCAACTGCAACTCCAAACTTCCACTTATGAATTGACCCATTTACAGTCCAATATAGTTACCCAGCGAGACATCATGGACGCCATCACCAAGCTCGACCTCGTATGGGAGGAGCTTTTCTCTCTGGAACAGCGACGCATCGTCCATCTTCTGGTGGATAGAGTGTCGGTGCCAATAGACGGTATCGATGTCCGCATTCGCGCAGGCGGGCTTCATTCGTTAATACAGGAACTTAAAGACACAACACAGGAGGATGAACGGCCTTGCAGGACGTAACAGGTATATCCGTTTCGACAAAGTGGTGGGCGGTATTGGATTTGAACCAATGGCCTCTTCGGTGTCAACGAAGCGATCTCCCCCTGATCTAACCGCCCAAGTTTATCGAGGCTGTGTCCGTCACATTTCGGACGAGTCTTATTATACCACAGCCAGAAAGGTTGTCAAGCTCACAAGCTGAGAATCGACTCACGGTAAATCGATGTTACATACTGTCTATTTCTATTAAAAGTTGCTTGAACCACTCTTTATCACGAACTGATTCAAAGTCGGAGCGCCGCTCCAGAATTATCTTATCTCGTTTATCCAAATAACCGATTGCCTTATACTTCAAAAGCCATTCTCTACACTGGGCTTCGTCACCCAGTTCGCCGTAGGTCGCTGCTAGAACCCACATACTTAAGTCACTTCCCAGCCGTGCAGCATCCTCTAGTTTACGTATAGCCTGCGAGCGTAAATGGCTTGCCTGTTCTCCATCTTTTTTCTGGGACTGGTCTAATAGTGCTAATGCCCAATTGTGCAATGCTTCGTAGTATTCTGGATCAATCTGAACTGCTGCCTCAAACAGACGGTAAGACTGCTCGAAGATTGTATCAGCCTCATCACCATCTTTGTTCTCAGCCTGATTAGCTAAGGTGTAAGCCCAACAGAACCGAGTTAAAGGATCGTGGGGATTTATTCTGACTGCAGTAAAGTACTTACGATATGCTTCCTCACACAGTTGGTCGGATTCTTCTCCCTCTTTCAAATCAGCAAGCGAAGTCAGAGTATTCCCCCAATTTATATATGCACTATCATTGTCAGAATCAAGTTCTACGGCAGCTTTGAATTTCTCACAAGCCAACTCCAGCAGGTGTATCCGATCTTCACCACTCTTAAGTTTTCCTAAATCAGTGAGGGCAATACCCCAAAGATTAAAAAGTCTATATGACCCAACATAATCTTCCAAATAAGCGGTTTCATATATCCGGCAAGCTTGCTCCAAAAGAGGTTCGGCCTCTTTTCTTGATTTGATGTCCGCAAGCATGTACAACGCAAAACCCCAGTCACAGAACAAGCAACCTGTTGACTTGTTTTCATCTGCTGCGGCCTCAGACGCACTGATGAACAACCTACAAGATTTCTGTAGAAGGCATTCTGTTTCTTCTTCGTCTTTGCAGTAACTGTGTGTTATAAGTGCCTTGCCCCACTGGTATTGCGTATCGTATAAATCCGGACTAATATCAAGTGCAGTTGCGAATTTTTCGTACGCGAGGTTAAAAAGTCGGTCAGATTCGACTCCCTGAGCCATTTCTGCCTGCTTGACCAACTGCTTCCCAATCTTTACACATTCTTTGGCTAATTCACAAGAACATCCACCATTAGAATCAATCGACATCACTGCGCTTTCACCCATGCTGCAATATCTTCCACTACAATCTCAGCCACATTGCCGGGTTTATCGTATTCATCCGGGCTGCTCTTGCCTTCACCTTCAACAAAAAGATGGTTCAGCTTAGGATATAGCTTGAATGTAACGTTCTTCTTATCGACGAGCGCTTCTTTCCATCCATCGTAGTCCAGATATGTCACCTGATAATCCCTGCCGCCCTGCAGAATCAACATCGGCTGCGTAAGGTGCTTCGCTGCTTCAGCAGGTTTATAATCTCTGAGGTCCAACCAGTAACTGGCCGGTATGCTGAATGGAAGCTCAGATGCCGGAGTCTCAGAAGAAAGGTTCTTGTCCTTCACCTTAGCCACCTGCGCCCGAATTTTCTCCACCGGCGATTGATCCGCACCAGGCTGGTTCTTGAGCGAGAAAAGATATGCCGTCTGATCAAGTATCACATCCTCTAAAGGCCTTGTCGTACCTGCTAGAATCACCACTCCGGCAATATCCGAGTTCCCTTTTGCAATCCTGGGAATCAACATGCCGCCAAGGCTGTGCCCGAGCACGAATATCCGCTTCTGATCGATCTCCGGAATCTTCCGCAGAGTCTTTACTGCCTCCAAAGCATCGTCGATAGTTTCATCCTTGACGGTCATCCTTTCGCTCATCCGAACGATCCTGGCTGTGTAGTATTTGGTGCGTTTCTCGTAACGGAGCACCGCTATACCCTGTGATGCCAACCCCCATGCCAGGTCCTTGAACGGTTTGTTAGGCCCAATTGTCTCATCCCTATCCTGTGGACCTGATCCATGCACAAGCACCAGAGCAGGAAACGGCCCCTTACCTTTCGGCAGCGTCAATGTACCAGGCAGTTCCCACTCTTTATCATCGCCTACGGTCACAGGTCTTTCCACAAACTCCTCATGCTTTATATATGCAGGAGATTTATACTCGACATTCGGTTGCTTAGGCGCAAACCAGAGTCCGCTGATCCTCTGCCTGCTGTCAAACACCACCTTGGCCTCAAGCGCCGTTTTCTCAAACGCACAAGAGATATAAACGACCTCTGAGTTCCCTATCTTCTCAACCCGCATTTCATTTTGCGACTTGAGATCACCACACTGAGTCTTCACCTGGTTCCAGACTTCCTGAAGTTTATCAGGAGGCAGCGCGGTTTTCATCGTAGCATCGAACATATTGGCTGCACCAACCATATCGCCCTTCTGCAGCAGCTCAATAAACTGTTGAGCAATCTTTATGGTTTCACTGGAGCTACCCTTCGACTGCTCACCAGAACAAGAAGCAAGACCAAAAAGGAAGAACATAATGCAGAATATGTACCCCCACTTTTTCATAGCATCTACCCTCACCACTGAAAGGATTCTCCGCGAGGATGAAACGGCCAGACAGCATCCCCGTTTATGATAGTCTACTTTACCCCGCAAGCAGCCATTTCTGAAACGAAACCGGGCAATCCAGTGGAACATTTCGCACCTCAATATGCAAATGGATCGTTTGGATCAGGCTGCGCGACTACATCGAGCGCCGGTCGGGACGGCGGAACCTGGTCTATCCTGGCCTTTTTCCTGATGCAGCTCCGAAGGAACGCCATAGGGTCTTCAGGTTTACGCTGCAGCGTTTTATGAAATGCTTGGAGAATCTCTTCCTCATCTCCATTCGCAGACGCAATCACATCCCGGACTACTGTCCTCTGCAGAGTTTTATCTATTCTGGACAACTGAACGAAGACCGCCTCATCCAGCGGCATATCTTCAGCAGGAGGAAATATCTTTATGCCATCCGGGCCGCGAAGGATGTTCGGACGGGGGAATTTTACGAATATAGGTTGCGAAAAATGCGGATGTCTCAGCATAAGCTGGCCTTTGGCAAGCGTCGCAAGCTTCTCTTTGGTCGCTGCAGTCAAGACCTGATAGCCTGGAGTCGCCAACTCGTCCATATCCATCCGGCCATAGATGCAAGTAGCGCTGTTGCCGACTATCCGCTTATGAACCTGGCTTCTGAACTGCTGTGCTGAGAATAAAACAAGCCCAAGATACCTTCCGCGCTCAGAAATATCCAGCAAAGTCTGCTTCAGATAGGTATCCTGACCATCTGATGGAGCATATTTGTTCAGCTCATCCACTACTACAACCACATGCTCCACTCCAAGCGCCTTCTTCTCAAGATACTCCCGCAGTTGGCTGACGATACGTGTGAAAACAAGGTCCTGCGCCTGAGGATCGACGTTCGCTACATCAATGACATAGACAGTCCTGTCTTTAAACTCGCCCCAGGGAAGATCACACACGACTTCATCCGGACTGATAAGCCCTCTGTAACGGGTAACGAGGTTGCTTAGCCTGTTATAGACCTTTCTGATGGTTGCATAATGGTGCGTCTGATACTCTGACCTGTTTTGAGCTTCCATAAACTTCAAGACCAGGTCAAACCATTCCGTAAGCCCCTTGAAATCCCGCACGGTCAGCTTGGTTTCGCCAACCTCGCAGTCCTGATCGATCACGCGCTGGTTTATATACTGAATGAGAGCATCCGCTTTGGCATCTATGTCATCCTTATTGAGCACGACCTCGCTGAACTTCATAATCTCGCGCAGTCCCCAGGACAGAGGGTAAACATTCGAGATCACCTGAGGATTCGTTCTAAGCGTGTTCAGATTCACCCGGTCAGCCTTATACGGAGCATAATACACAACGTTCTTGAAAGGCTCAGCAGGAATATCCAGAAGCCTGTACATCTCGCGATCCCGATCTGAAAGCATCGGCACACCGCAATCCTCATATTCTTTCACATAGGGAAAATCCGGCGGCGCTTCGGCAGGAAAGTCCAAAAACAGCAGGTCTGGACCTTTGACATTGAAGCAGACTGCTGCAACATCGCCTTTGAAGTGTTTGAAGATACTGGATAAGATGAATTCGATGGAACTGGTCTTGGTTGCAAGCCCGGAGACACCTGTAAGGTTTAAATGTGCTGCTTCGGGACCTAAAAGGAAGTCGGCATCAAGATAAACAGGTGATAGTAACTCGCCGTTTTGATAAAGACCGACCGGAATGCCGGAAACATCCTTAAAAGAATCCATCCTGAGCGCGCGGCAGACTGCTTCATCATCAGCGAGATACACCGGGCCAACAGGCACCGGCTGCAGAGGCTCTTCAGGCTCGACTCTGAGTACTGCAGCAGTGTAGAACCTCATCTCCGGCCGGATTGTAGCAGGTTCAGCTCCCGGATTACCTTCTGCCGCGATGAAATCGTGGATAGCCGAAGCCAGGTCTGTAAACCCAAATCCTTCCACTACGACGCCATAGATATCTTTGCCTGCTGTCTTGACATGCACCAGAGTGCCGATACCCACCGGCGAATCTAATGGAGTCCAGAAGTTGAAACTATAAGCAGTATTGGGCTTCTGTTCAGTAGCAACAACTTTGCCTATTTCCAATAATTCGCCTGTAACAGCCTTATCTACCTCATTCTTTTCGCTTGCAGCCACGATTTCTACCTTTCTACCTCCCTAAACTCCTGCCAGTGCAGCTTCTATTGCTACTTTTGTCGGCATTATGCTCCTCAGATACTGTTCGCAGTCCCTTATGGGATAGATCATTTTGTCCCAGCGTCCATCAGGAAGCGCAAGCGGCGACCGTTCTGCTAAAAGCCATCTGGATATCTCGTCAGCCATTTTCAAAGTCTCAGGACCGGCCATCGCTTCGATTCTGATTAATCCAAAGTATAAATCTCTGCCCTCATTAGAGTGAAGCCGCAGGTACCAGCTATATACCGGCGTCCAGTCCTTGCCACGAGGTTGAAAGATGCTCGAACGCTCACCCACTTTGAGCGACAATATCTTCCGCTGTTCCTCTACACCAAAATACTGAGTCTGATGGCTCTTTATAACTCCAACTACTCTTGGATGCTTGCTGGCTTCCACGCTGCCTGTAATGGAACCGTCCCAGAACAGCCAGTCTTCAGGACTAGAGGACTCCACCCATCTCTCAGCAAGCTCGCGTTCAAGCTCTGCACGGTCATTGCTTATAGTCTGACGGGCCAGCTCGAGCAGCCTTAGAGGATGGATATCGTTCGAATCCGATTTTTCACCAGACCTGATCTTTACATCCCTCAGCTCAAGCCCTGCAGTTTTTAGCCCCGATGTATCCAGGTGGCAAGATGGCTGGTATAATTTTTCCTGAAATTCTTTATCATAGGTGGACATGCAGCGATCGATACCACGCTTGCGGATCACTGCTCCGATGAACCCATAGACAATAGGAACAGAGTGTTGATAGTAGCAGACACGCCTGGTGGTCTGAGCACCATCGAGAAAGTGGGTAAATCGAGTTCCTGAGGTCTGTCCCACAGGATGCGCTTGCATCCCCGACCCTTCCACTATTTCAGCTTGGGAAACGACTGGAGGTTCCACAGACCCGCGAGAGCTATCGTCATCAGAATCAGGCTGCAGGACCACCTGAAATGACGACCCATCAGGATTGGATTTGAGATAAGATGCAAATTTTCTGAGTAGCACGGACATTCTTTGTAAGCACGCTCCAACTGAACCAATCGTACCATGTGTTAAAAGAGGTGTCAAACGGGGGAAGTTACGAGTGGCGAGTGATGAGTGACGAGTATGATTATTCCAGCCTCGGGAGGAATTTGTAATTCATCCCGGACAAGTAGCCGAGGGATCTCCCGATCCCGAACAACCAATACATATTGTATACTTCGGCTCGCAGAGCAGAAGGAACGGCATCAACGGCAATAGAGTTAACACCACAAGAGTACCAGGATGCCAAAGCCTTCCATTAATTAGTTCATCTATCTCCGATTATGCCGATGCACACTCATAACGGGGTCATCGTCTCTGGCGAGCCAATGCATAGAATACTCTTAGTTATATGTATTTATCTAAGTCATCCGGCAGGATTTTATAATCCTCCCACGGAATCAAATCCTCTTTGCTGCAGTTTGTTGTCAGCAGAGGCAGAGACAACCTGTCCGCTATTACCTGAGCTAACTCTTTCGATGACCAACCGGCCTTTGCCACAACAGCATGCTCACGGTCTTCAACACCATAAGGTGATATAAATGCCGTTGCACCATCAATGACAGATTCATCTTCGCAAAGTAGTTGTCGAAGGATATTATCTCCAGGTGATGAAAAATATGATAACCATACCTTATAAACCTCGGTTGGTTCCTGTGCACGAGAGAACACGGCAATTCGTGCACCACACCAGTGACTAAACCCCTGGTTTTCTGGAAGCCGGAGCTTATCCACTTCCGTTACTCGAAGTATTACATCAACAGTCGATGGCATACCGGGCTTGCGTTCGGGAATCCGAAGGTCCGATTGAAGAAGACCTGACATTTGCAACTCAGAAATTTCATCTATCAAATACTCACCCATAACCCAGATTATGGGATCATCTACATCTTCCAACAGCAGATTTAGAACCGTCCCAGCTATATGAGGCGTACGCCAGAATATAGGACGAACAATATCTTCAGATGAGGAACTAAGCACTCCAGGAGAATCAGGATTTGGTCCTGTAAAGCATCTCCTGATGTCATGCAGTTTCTGTAGAACAGTTATGAGACATGCTGGAAGGATTCCGGTTTTTGTATATGCTCGAACAGGAGTCTTTGTTAGTGTTACCGTATCTACTGACTCGAGAACCCCGGCAAAATAAATAATCCCCAACACCTCATTTTTATTATTAGGCTCACAGACCATTTCGGAAACCCTCAAGGAAATTTTGGATGAATATTCTTTCGTATTTCACCCCGCCAATATTATCAGGTTGGAAATCGATATGCATTTTGCCTCCATGGTGGCTCTTAAGACCAACATCGAAATCCAAAAATATTTGCTGACCTCCTTTAGTATTTTTTATATATATACCAGCACTTCCAGCAGTACTTATTACTCCTGATGCTAAATCAGTCAACGTGGTGGCTGCAAGGTATCCAGATATATAGCCAGCATGCTTAGCTACAGCTTGATATATCTTATCCGTACCCCATTTTTTTACAACATTTGCTGCGGCACCTTCAGATCCCTCTTGCTCAAGTCCAACTAGTTCACTCATCAACAAACTAAGGAATTTTCCTGTAGGATCATGACCATTTATCGGATTATTTGCGCAATAAGCATACCAATTAATCCCATCCTTGGCCGGATCCTCTGATATGAACCTGCCAAGAGTGGGGTCATAGTATCTGGCCCGCATGTAGATGAGGCCGGTCTCGTTTTCGCAGGAGTGACCAAGGTTGCCTACGAACTTGTGGTTACTCAGGCTGTCACCTGTCAGTCCTACGTTTCTTGAGACACCGTAGACATCATACTTGCGCAGCCGGGTTTCATTTCCCTGTGCATCGGGATTGACTTTGCCATCTTCATCAACTTCAGCTACTACGCTGCCCAGCCCATCGAAGACGTACCACCTGATAATATCACCAGTTGGTGAATGCTGGATCTTGTAACCAGTATATCCGTTGGGGTCCATGAAGTAAGTTGCGTGCTTCTGACCTCCCCTAAGCTCACGGACAACACTCTGTCCTTCTATAACAAAGCGGGTTGTGGTTCCTCCTTCGGTCATACTACGCCTGAGACCGTCAGCTCCGTAGGTAAACTGGGAAGTGTGACCGTCATAGACACGGGATATCAACCTGTTCTGACTGTCCCACCAGTTGACCTGGACATTATCTACCGTAGTATTGTTGCCATTGTTATCATAACCATAACTGTGATATGGTTTTGATGTAAGCTGGTTTAACGAATTATAAACCCACTGCTGACCGCTGTCAATCGTTTTGATGCTACAGCGCACGCTTTTTACACCGAAGCCCACGCTACCAATTATAATCGGCATAAACAACAAACATACTTGTTCGTATTACAACCAACTGCCACCCATAAAACATCATCCCACATCCCACCCACAGCCTTTCGTGCATTTCGCCTAATTTCGTGCCCTTCGTGTTTCAAAACCAGAGGCAAAACACCCCCATCAATCCTACCGAACACCTGTTCGCACAAATATCCTCAAAATATACCTGCTTTTTCGGTACTTTTTGGTCGAGTTGTTGTCTTATAATTATGGACAACAAAAATTATCTCAACTTCGAAAGGAGAAACAAATTCTAACCTTTGAGTATCCGGGAAATGATGGAATATGAACGGATTGCAGACCTGCAGCTTCACAGGACCATCAGAGCATTTAAGAGGAAAAGAAGCAGACGATATTAATTCCGTAAAACGAAATGGTTATACCTTCATTCCACGCTCAACTGTAATCGTAGCTGAGCGTAACTGAGCTTGATTTCGTTTTAAGAATTTTCTGTAATTTCTGATGGCACGGGACTGCAAATCCTGTGCCCTCTTTTCCCGGGTTTGCAACCCGGCTATCTCTTATTACCAAACAGCTGGAGTTATCGGTAAAACCAGTTCAAAAAATGACGAACAAACTCACATCCGTGCTAATCCGTGTGCATCCACGGTTTAGGGGTCGGGGAAAATTCCGTCTCACTGGAACAGCGTCGGGAAGATGCTGGTAAGCACCATTATGATGCTGAATACAATTAAGGCAGCAGCAGTAATCCATACTATGATGTTGTATATTTTCGAATTCGTATACTGCCCCATAACAGCCTTGTTATTTATCAGCTTCAGCATAAAGATAAGAACAACAGGCAGAAGCAGGCCGTTTACGAACTGAGACCAGATCATCACCAACACCGGGTTAAAGTGAGGAATCAACGCCACAAGCGCGCCGATCACGATAGCAGATGTATAAATGCCATAAAAAGCCGGCGCTTCTTTCCACTTGCGGCTGATTCCGATTTCAAAACCAAACGCTTCAGTAAACGTATAAGCTGTCGATAAAGGCAGGACTGCTGCAGCAAGTAAAGAGGCTCCAAGAAGCCCGAAGGCAAAAAGAACAGTAGCATATCCGCCTGCAAACGGCTTTAGAGCTATTGCAAGGTCACTGGCATCGAGTTCTTCCGGCCTGACAACAGTCGGCCCTCCAACTGCATGATGAAGAGTTGCTGCTGCTGCTATTATGATGAAAGCAGAAACCAGGTCGGTAAGTATCGAGCCAACAATGACATCCGCTTTCTGATATTTGTAGTGACGAACATCAACACCTTTGTCTACAACTGTTGCCTGAAGGAAAAACTGCATCCAGGGAGTGATTGTAGTCCCGACAAGTGCTATCAAAAACAGCAGATATTGTGTATCGAACGCTGCAAAACTTGGTCTGGTTATACCTTCAATGACGCTTGACCATGAAGGCCGTGCCATAATCCCGGAGATTATATAGGTGGCATAAAGTACGGCGAGAGTAAGAAAAACCCGCTCCACTGTCTTGAAATTGCCTCTGACAACCAGGAACCAGACTCCGGCTGCCGCCAGCGGCACTCCCAGGTACCGTGCAGCAAACGGGAAATTAAACGGGGATGCAGCCGCCAGAAGCTCAGTAGCAGCTGCAATACCGGCAAATTCAGCTATCGTAGTAGCGAGGTTAGCAACGAGAAGAACGGACAGTGCAAACAGAGTCCATTTGACTCCAAACTGCTCCCGGATAAGCTCTCCGAGGCCTTTCTGAGTGACAGTACCCATACGTGCTGCCATTTCCTGGACTATAATCAGCACGAAGGTGATGACAACTATCACCCACAGCAGGTTGTAGCCGAATAGAGCACCCGCTGCGGAGTACGTAGTTATACCACCGGCATCGTTGTCTGCGGCAGACGTAATGATACCGGGGCCTATCACCGCCAGAAAGGCCAGAATACCTCTTCGACTTATCCGCCTGATCTGATTCCTCCACTACTCCGACCACACTTTCGGTATCTTTCTACGCCAGTTCTCAGGGAGAACCTTCTGAAGCGCATCATCAATCGTCACAATCCCCTGCATCCGGTTTTCATCATCAACAACCGGCAGGGCAAGCAGGTTATAGTCTTCCATTGTCTGTGCTATCTCTTGAATTGTTGCATCAAGATGCACATGGATAACGTTTTCGACCATGAACTCCTCAGCATTTGTCTGAGGCTGTGCTATTATCAGGTCACGAAGCGAGATAACTCCAACCAACCGCTTCGATTCATCAAGAACATAGATATAATAAATAGTCTCTGCGTCCGGCCCAACCTCACGCAGATGATTGATTATCTCCTCAGCCGTCATATCCGGTGAGATGGATATAAACTCAGTGGTCATCAACCCACCGGCTGTTTCATCTGCATATTGGAGCAGTTCCTTAACGTCCTCAGCTTCTTCTGCCTCCATCTCGTTAAGGATCTCATCCCTGCGGTCGGCTGGCAGGTCTCCCAGCACGTCTGCAGCCTCATCAGGCTCCATTTCTTCCAGAATATCTGCAGCACGCTCCTCATCCAGGCTTTCGACTATCGATACCTGCACCGCAGGATCAGTCTCAGCAAGCGTTTCTGCTGCTGTCTCAACGTCTACCGACTCAAAATACTCTGTCCGCTGGGCAGGATCGAGTTCTTCGATGATCTTTGCAATATCCGCTGGATGCCGTTTTGACAGCTTCTCAGCAGGAACTTTCAACCTGAGACGGCCTTCCTCACGCTCGAAAGTCTCTACATCGTTCCAAGCGATGATCCTAGTACTTGGCCGCCATCTGGACCTTCTCGTAAGCCGATCCGTAAGCTTCTCAAGACCAAGTCTTCTCAGAAGCCCACGCATTCCGGTATCGACTCCAACCAAATAGAGCGAATCATCCGACTGCTCCAATCGGACATCATTAACTCGAACTACTCTGAAGTTATGAACATCAACAATCTGCTTGTCCTGAACGTCTCTTTTGAGCAGCAGGTCTTTCTCCTGTATCTGATATGACTTAGCTGCGTCCCGATTAACGGTAAGCTTAAGACCTCGGTCTGTAATCCGCAGTTGCTCCCAGGGAATGGTTTGACAATCGCCTCGACGCGTGCAGATAATCGCTGCGGTTACAGGTGGAAATTGGATAGTCTGACTTACTATCAAATCATCCAGCTTACCAACCAATTCTCCCGAAACATCGAACACCGGTTTTCCAAGCATTTCCGATAGAAACATTGTTATACTTCCAAACACACAACAGGCCGGGCGAAATCTGCAAATCACCCGGCTGTTTGTAAAAATACTATACGCTCTAGAGGCTAGTCTGTCAAGCACATATACATTACCATTTTCCAACTATTTGGTGTCCTCATAAGCAAAATACGAGAATTATGGGAACTCAGCATTTTATATTACCCGTCTTTAGTAACTGGAGCAATATTAAAAACGTCTTAACTTTTGAATACAACGGGAACACTGGCCGCCGACCTCTTAGTATATGCGCACCTTTGACAGTAAGCACCAATCCTCCCGTTTTACCTGTTGAGAAAGGAATCCACAAAACAGTAGGAGGCAGGATGTTAAAGTATAAATCAAGAATAACCGTCATTTTACAGCATGTAAACCATACATTCCACATACACAGAAGCTATCTTATAGCGCTGTCATTATTAATTAGTCTGGTATTTGCGCTCTCAACAGCTAATTCAGCCCAACCAGCACCTGGTCAGGACGCCAGGAGTTTCTTTAAGAGCATCGTAGGCAGTTGGATAGGTACTTGCGAACAAAGCACTGATGGCGAAAAGGCTGAAAACAAGTACTTCCAAGCGGTCATCAAACAAATTGACGGTAATACTTTCCAAGGTGAGTTCGAATACTACAGACTGGATACCAAGACTGGTTCAGTTGTGCCTGTTGGTCAGTCTTCATTCCTGACTACCATCAAACCTGATGGCACAGTACAAAACAAGATTACTGGTAAGGGAACAGTGCTTGTAAACTATAAACCAAAGGACCAGAAGCACGACCTTTCAGAGGTACTGACATGTATTGACGGCAGCAGTTTTCAGGGTAAGGGCACCGGTACTGTGAGCGTCAGCGGGATGCCACTCGGACTCGGCAAGAATGGTAAAGTAAGTGATGCAACCAGCAATTGGTCGCTCAAGAATGGAGTTTTGAGCATAGACCAGAACTTGAAAGTAGGTTTCAAGGCTCTTTTCATCAAGAAGAGTTTCAAGATGACAGCACACTATACTGCAAAACGAGGGACAAACGTAGCAAGCATTATACCAAAGGCTCAGGCAGCACCAACAGGAGCCGGAAGCAGCAAGTAACCAATAAGCAGTGAATATTTACATAAAGAGCCGAACCTTTATCTAACAGGTTCGGCTCTTCAGGTTTTAAATTAGACCAATACAATTAGACCAATAATCAATAGGTTTTTGCACTTGGATTAATTAGCGGGAACATCGTTGCAGTGCTTACTACTCCCGGACTAGGACTACTACCGCTACCACTGTATCTAAAATGCTTGAAATGTACTGCCTTCACATGACCATCAGCGAAAGCAACCATTACCTGATTACCATGTCGAGGCTGCATAAGATGCTTGCTGCTTTCTCCTGTCCAGTCACCACTGCCATATGCTAAATGCGGAGTGTTGGCATATTTAGCTCTAACCATTCCCTGAGGCAGAGTTACACCATCTGGGCCGGTAATGACTGTCCAGTCCATAATCAATACCCATGAGCAGTCTGCTACCAGCAATGTCTTAGAAGGCTGCGGAAGTGTGGATTCTTTAACATATTCCCCCCAGTCTTTATAAATCAAATACTCATTGATACCATAGTTAGCGCCGTTAAAGAACCTTTTTGCTGGTAATGCTATGCCCTGGTAATCAATTGGGAAAGCATATTTGTCTTTACCAGTTTTAAGTGCACTGGGACAGACAAACAAGTCCTTAGACTTGTGGTATTTGTAAAGCATCATCATCCAGAACGTATGATCCCAACCGGGATATGCTGGTGGAGTAGGATATTGTCCAGCTCCGGCAGATGGGAAATATCCATTCCAATCCTGTTTATACAAGTCAATAGCACTGGATATCTGTTTAAGGTTGCTAATACATTTGGAGCGGCGTGCAGCCTCTTTTGCTGAACTAAATACTGGGAACAAGATAGCCGCAAGGATCGCAATTATAGCGATGACGACAAGCAATTCAATGAGTGTAAAACCACCCGAACGTGCTCCAGATTTCGACCTACAGTCAGATATTGTACCGAACATGCTATTCATCTCCTTCATCTCCTGGCTTCATTGAAAAAACAAATGTTTTCTGAAGCTCTTACCATAACTATTTTGCCCTACGTTGGCATTGATGTCAATTAAACAAAAGAGTTATTTCTAATAATACTTAGGAACTAGATTATGATGGCAGCTAACAAACGATTGCATTACTTGCTCGTGGATGCGCATATGCTAACGTTTTAATTGTGCGTCAACCGTATTCAAAATAAGGTTTTGAAGATATATAGGGAGGTAATTGTGATCAGGAAGCCGGATTTTTTCTCCGGCTTCCTGTTATGATTGATTTTAGTCGCTGATCCTGGAGATCAACCTTGGCCGCTCGTAAATTGCGCCGCTGCCGATGTTTCCAAAAACCCTTACAGCAAGAACATTTTGCTGTCCAGGCTTAAGTAATCCTTTCGGGACCTTGTAAACCCGATCAACTCTGCTTGCATCTTCCCAATCTGGCGGGAATTTACCAGAGGCACCGATCTTTGTGCCATTCAGGTAGCATTCATCACAGTTGTTGATCCTTCCCAGGACTAATTCGAGGTTCTCATCTTTGAAATCCTTCGGAACATCAAAGGTAAACCGATACCAGGCCACACCGTTGTAACCTTTCATTCCGACAACCTTTTCCTGCCAAGGGCCAAGACCTGAAGAGGCTGCCCAGCAGCGGTCATCGCAATCGAGTTTTGCAAACTCAAGGTTGTCTTCAGTCGTGATCCTTGGATCTCTGGGCAGGATAAGGAACCTGTCCGGTGCATCCTGCGGATCAGGAGTAAGGTCGAAGAGCCATTCCTTCTCAAATCGCTCGCGGAGCTTGGGATCACCGCTTATTCTGACGAGTTCATCTACAAACAGGATCTGCTTTGCGCGGTCAGAGAGGATTGGATATACATCCGCATATAAATCCCATTGCGCAGCCCAGAACTTAGGCCAGAAGCCCTCACCGTAAGTCCTGTAGATTTCGTCGCAGATGAACCAGCCAAGATGGATCATCAGCTCACGGTCATTGCCTGGAAGTGCATCCCAGGCTGGTCCTTCAGACTGAATTGGGTTCTTGCCCGACGCTTTGATGAGTTCCAAAGCTGGGGTAATAGCCTTCATTCGCTGCCTTCTCCACCACTCGGAATTAGCAAGCTCGGTAGCTTCCCAACCGATCTGCTCGAGCCAGCAGCCATAGCCCTGATCAGTCCAAGTAGGTGAACCAGGCACCCTGCACCGAAGTGTTACCCAGTGAAGCTCATGAGAATCGACGCCGGTGACGTTGTCTCCATGTCTCCACACACAAGGAGCCATACGGCCAGTTGAAGCGATCCAGGTCTCTGAGCTGAGGTCATCTCCAGCAGTGCCTCCACCGTAACCGGACAGCATGGAAGCGCCCGTAGGCCCAATGTAAAGCATATACGGACGGTTATGACCACTGACTTTGAGCTGCTTGTCATGGATGACCCTGACATACTTCATCCAAACCGGGAAAAAGCGGCGGTTGTTCGGATTGTCCGGGACATAGAACCGGATGTTACCATGGTTCATACAGATCCACGAAGTCAGAACATCATGAGCTTCCCATCGTGCGCTGAGACCACCTGCAGGCTCCACGTTAAATACGAGAGGTTTAGCAGCATCATTGACAGGTTTAGGAGTAAACTCCTCGACCTTCCAATCTGCGGGCATCTCAGTTATCCGCCAAACACTCTTTTTATCTGTGTCGAGTAGACATGCAGGAGTGCTCATGTAGACGTGATCATGCCTGTCCCAACTGTATTTTGACATAGGCACGTTATAAGCGGCATCCGGCCAATGGTAGGTGATTCTCATTTCCTTACCAGGTTCAGGAACAGCAAAAAGCGGAATGTTTGCGCCACCAAGCTTGCCATCCCACTGCACCAGGTATTCCGTGATAGGTTCCTGAATCGTATACGCTGCTGCGCCTTCGATCATCAGGTTCATAGCAGTGCGCGGAATTGCAGCAAGCACAGGAGCTTTACTTGTCCTGCTGACGGTTGCTGTGCCATCTTTATGAACAGCGACATCCCATGCTTCAGTCGGAAGATCGGCGTCTGACTTAACAGGCCATGCTGCTACTTCCATTGTGTGAGTAAGCAATATACCCGTAATGTCAGGATCGATAGAAACCGTCAATTCGAGCGGTGTTCCAGCTTTTATTCCAGCTTCCGATGCATCGACTATGAGAAGAGGCTGTTTGGATGTTCTTTCTGCTACAACCTTCTCACCAGCAGTCAGCCTGGCTGTTACTTCTATACCAAGGCTGTTAACCATAACAGCGAATTTATCTGCATCAGGTGCATTGAAGGCAAGTTTATCAGCCCAAGACTTTTCTTTGTCTATCACCAATGTCCAAATATTATTGGTGAACTCGCCAATACCTTTCCATTGCCTGCCGAGCGCTCGGACATTGCGCATTGGAGAATGGTCGTCTGGATAAACGAATGGTTCCGGGTCCATTTCTGCCCAGATGGCATCTATCCTCAATCTTGCCTGCTGGATCAGAGAAAGGTCGGCGCGGCTGTCCTCTGCAAGGAGTCCCCACTGCCTTCTTTCCTGAGCCAAATCACCCAATTCTCTGAATCGGGCTGCAGCAACAAGACGAATTTCAGTCTGTTTAGGATCAGCCTTCAGCACCTCGCTGACAGCTTCATCGATGGTCTTTTTATCCTTAGCTGCTGCTATTTTAGGTCTTGCAGCCTCAAGAGCTTTTATACCAGCCTGCCTGGCGTTCAGTTCTGCCTCGAGATTATCCCATCTGGCAAGTCCTGCACCAGGAAGCTGCCATGCCTCAGTCATGAGAAGTAGCTTGGCAGATTTATAGTTGAATTTGGAGTAAGACGGTGCAACCGTTCGAAGCCAAAGCGGCTCCTTCATATCTTTGAGCTGTATCCCCAGGTCAATAGCAAACCCGTCTCCCAGGCTGCCGTCAGCTCCAGGAGTTACAACACATTCCAACCGCTTGGGCCAGGAAGTTAACTGCACAGCCTGGTTCCAGGTGGATTGGTTATCGGAAAGAACATAAGCAACCGGATTGCCATCTATAGTGACAGTGAGAACCGAACTGGTGATTGATCCCGGATTAGGAACCTCCGTGGTCCGGTACTGCTTTGCTTTAATGACAAGCTGGCCATCAGTAGTCTTAGCCTGTGACACAGTTGCGCGAACTACGGCAAGCGGGATATCGCGCAGGTTGAAAGTAATTGGTCCGTTTGGCGGATATGCCTGACCTAACCAGTAAGCTTGCGGCTCATCAGAAGCTTCTCCGATTAGAACGCTGCGGTTGGGATGATGTGTTCCCTTATGAATAACCCGGTCAGTCGGCTGGACTATATCAACCAGCGAAACGCTTAGTTTACGTGTTCCATTGGTAGATATCGTCGCCTTACCAGATTTCCACCAATCCGTGTGGGCTTTGTTAGCAGGATCTGTAGTGATAGTAAGAATCGAGGAGGCTGTAATAGTGACTCCACTCTTGAGCTGAGCATCTGTGAGAGGTTTTCCATCGACAGATATCTTCAATCCTTGAGGAAGCGGACTAGAAGATTTAAGAGTGAGCTTGCCTAACTGTCTGGCAGCGTTTGAATTTATCTCATCGATTGCAGATTCTTTATCGGCGGCAACTTTACTCCAGTTGCGGAAAACCATCTCGTTTCCGCTGATTCCGCCCCAGCCTCTTGCATAGGTCTTCCCATCTACTGAGAGCTTATTCTCGATGATATTACGGTCTCTGTAGCTAGGAATCCAGGCTCTTTCCTCTGGAGTTAAGTCCGTGAGGAACAATATCTCGCCAGTTTTGGAGTTTACCAGTCTAGCATCCAGCCAGTTGCCCCAGTCACCGCCATGCCCGTCTCCTTCGTCATCAATATAGAGAGCCAGTTCTTTGGCACCCGCTATTGATACATCTACCGGCTTCGGTGTTTCTCCAGGCAGCATTACATCTGACTTGAAAACTTCTTTGCCATCTACTTTCACTCGAAAGATAGCTTCACCACTTCGTCCCTTACAGCCGTCATCGACCCCAATCAAAGCCTGAAAACGGTCAAACTCAGGCGCAGCAAAAGCGAGCGAACCTGCGATGACAGATAGAACGAAAATAAATACAATCGTCCTTCGCACCAACTTGCCTCCTTGTCCCTGTTTCGAATATAACAATTCTACTAATGTATTAGCTAAACAAATGAAGCTATCCTGCCTGAAATGAGGTAGATAAACGCAGAAGTGTAAGGGTATATCATATGCGGATTAATTAATGAGCTTGCTCTTAGAAAAATGCAAAATCAATAGAATTTAGCAGTGGGACAGAACACTTGAGCCTGTCCCACTGCAGGGAGGAAAGAAATATAGTAGAAATCTTGCGATAGTAAATCAGCGAACTGCAGGCAGTTTGCTCAAACTCAGAACCAACTTGACCTGGGCACAGTCAAGGCCCAGCTTTTTGGCTATTGCAGCGCTATCCAGACCTTTATCCGATAAAGCCAGAATCTGATCTCTGTCTGAATTGGAATGTGATATATCGCATTCAAACGATTCATCAGTCTCAGCAAAATCAGGCACGCTGCAGACAGAAACCTGATCCAAGCGCTTAAGCTTTCTATCAGCTTCTTCAAGGAGTGTTCTGAGATCGGCGGTGCGTTTATCGATCTCGGCGATTGCTGAATCAGCTTCTGTTTTAAGTTGTTCTATCAATAGCACTGCTGACTCCTCAAGCGCCCGAAGGTCAGAGGAAGTCAACGCTTCCCGTTCCTTCTGCGCCCAGGCAGCTTTCATTATTGCTATAGCCAGCACCAATCCGGTACAAAGAACGATACAAGTCATCAAGGCAAATACAAACCATCCGTTTGTCATGCCTGAACCTCCATTACATTCAAGCTTTGAAGTCTAAAATATGATGATCGCTTAGACCAGTGTCTGCAGATCCATCCGGTTTATAACCGGGAGTCTCGACAATCTCGATTGCTTCATCTTGTGCTTGATTTTCTGCTGCGGGTTGTTCCTGATTTTGCTGCTTTTGCTGCTCCTCATCATCACCCGCTTTTTCCACAGCGAAACGTTGATCTGTCAAGTGTTGAGCCGTATCCTTATGACGGACAGGCCGCACCTTTTCCAGTTCGAGCCGCTTAGCTGCCAGGCTGCTTACATCAGCCGCTCGAACATCCATCTAACATTCCCCCTTGGTTTTATGCAGCGACCGTTAGCAATTCTTTGTGTCTGGCCAGTTTGCCCTGAAGCCGCAACACTGCTTTTGAGTGTAACTGGCAGGCTCTGGACTCAGTCACCTCCAGGACCGCTGCCACTTCCTTTAATGTCAGCCCTTCTTTGTAGTAAAGGCTGATTACCAACTTCTCCTTTTCGGGGAGTTCTGCTATTGCTTGAGCTAAAAGCCGCTTTCGTTCGGCACGAATTGCGACCAGTTCAGGATCACCAAAGCTAGATTGGCTGATACCAAGCCCTGTCAGGTTCCCTGTTTCCTCACCTGTTGCCATAATATCCTCAAGAGAGAGTATGGCAGACTGGCCTACATCAGCCAAAGTATCCTGCAGTTCGTCTACATCAATACCAAGTGCCCTGGCGGTTTCTTCATCAGTGGCAGGTCTTCCAAGTTCAGCCTCAAGGGCTGCAAAGACACGTTTCAGTTCCTGTTCTGTTGCGCGAACTGAGCGGGGCATCCAGTCAAGCGACTTCAGAGCATCCAGAACAGCACCCCTGATCCTGACAGATGCATAAGTCTCGAACTTTACCTCCCGGTTTGGGTCGAATTTATCTACAGCATCGATTAGCCCCATTATTGCGTGCCCTATAAGGTCATCGTAACTTACAACCGGATTAGGACACAGGTTCAAGCGGTCTACCACATATTTGGCAAGATAGGCGTAGTTAGAAATGATGTGCTGGCGAGCATCAGGATCAGAATCCTGCTTGCATCGCCGCCATATCTCATCCATTTTCAGCATTCGCCAATACCTCCGCCATTAAACAGACACATCAGGTTACTGCCTTTCATCACTCGGTTCCTTAGTATTTGCAGGCTCTGCAACATTTGTAAGGCTAAGAAGCGCGCGCAGGACTGTCTGCACAGCCCACAAAGCGATAAAGGCTATAATCGCCCTGATCGCTGCCGTAAGGATACATTCTCCCTGAACAAGGAGCGCACCCGCCACTATGAGGAATCCCAACAGGGAAACCAATATACTCACAAGCTGCCAGAACTCTTTCATGGCTACATTTATGTAAAACAGGGGCTATCTGCCCGTATGACTCCCAACAGTTTTTTTCGAGGCACTTGACCTTTCCGTCTGCTTTTTCTGCACATATTGAATAATCTTCCTGTGTGCAATCGTGTCGATTTGAACAAACTGAAGCCCAACTCCCATCTGACTGTTAGAAACCGGAGTTGTTCTGATTACTCGGGCTGTAGCTCTCACAGATCCACCTTCAGGAAGCAATAATTCAACATCCACAAAATTTTCTGATGTAATCCCGCTCAACTTATCGATAACAATCTGCATACCGCCGCTGCTGATATCTCTTGTCATCGCTGGCCACCATGCGCCTGAGCTGCCTTCAAGCCTGCATTTTAACTGAATCCTGTCAGTTATCCGGACATGATCCCGACGATGCACACTGCCCATATTCACGAAATCAGATAAGATCAAAATTGGAACGCGATCATTCAACTGTCCCTTTACTTTGCTTCTGAACTGGCGAAGCCCAAGTCCGGCAAATATATTGATAATCACTTCCATGTCCGGTTTAATACACAATATACTCCCACGATATATCGGGCAGGCAACATGGAGTTCACCCGGCTTGATATCCTCGACTCGACTCAGGTACCATCCGCTGCAAACGCCAACTTGAATACGGTCATTGACATTTACCTGGCTAAAAATATCATTAGTTGCACGAGACCTTTTGTGCCACATGGGCTATCTCCTGTCAAAGTGCGGCCAAACGACGCTTCTTCTCACTGCAGCATAGCTGTCTGGCCAGACGTCGCAGCCAGATAACGGCTGCAGACCTGGGATGTGATATCGGCAAAGGTTTTCTGGAATGTATGCTTCTCGGAATCATATCATCCGCCTCAATCATAGTCCATGATGTATACACTCGCCCTAAGAACTTATCCGTGACTCCGTTTATGATATCTACCGACTGTTTTGCCTGCAGTTCTGACGCTGATGAATTGACCAGAAGCTGAATATCCGACTCTAGGAACTTCCTGTCCAATGTTTTGAGCATTGCATAGGTATCCCTGAGAGATGTTGGCTCTGGAGTAGTCACCAGCAGCACCTTGTCAGCATCTTCAAGGAAATCGATGACATCGTCTCCAATGCCAGGGCTGGTGTCTATTACCACAGTATCGAATGATCGGTAGTATCTCCTCAGTTTGCCAAGAAGCATCTGCCGTTCATCAGCACCAGCGGCAGCCAGTTCTCGGAGCCCAGAGCCGCCAGAGATTACCGTTACCCCATTAGGGCCGGGAGCGGCAACATCTTCAGGCTCAAAATCTGTTAATAGCAAATGACCTATATGCCTTGGCGTATCGATACCAAGCATCACGTCAACATTTGCAAGCCCGAGATCAGCATCCACAAGCAGAACCTGTTTTCCTTCTTCCGCCAGAAGGATTGCAAGGTTGACGGCAATTGTGGTCTTTCCTACCCCACCCTTACCGCTTGTTACTGCTATGACCTGGGTATTAGCGAACTCGTAAGCCGCGCACACACCGTTCTCAGGACTGGTACAGGTTTCTCCCATTACAATCGCACGCAGTCTGGAGGCTTGATCCATCAGAGTGAACCCTCCCAGACGAATTTCGCTAGCCTGCCTGCATCTGCCAGAGCTATATCGTCAGGAACTTCCTGTCCGTAGGTTATGTAAGAGAACGGCAGAATACTGTTGGCAGCAAGCCCAAGGATACACCCCATCTGCGGGCATTCATCCAGCTTAGTAAGCAGCAATCTGCTTGCCAGGAGGCTGCTGAAACTCTCCACAGACTCTTTCTGGACAGTAGGACTCGATGATGCTGATACGACTAAATGCACTTCTGTTGGCTCGGCAGCACGAACGAACCTTCTGAGTTCGTCCAGATGTTCTCTGTTTCGCTGGCTGCGGCCGACTGTGTCGATGATAATGACATCTTTGTCTTTGTGCTTGCATACGAGTGCATCTACATCCTCTGGGCAAAGCGCAACCTCTAACGGGATGTTCATAATACGAGCATAAGTGGCAAGCTGTTCTATTGCGCCTATTCTGTAAGTATCGAGAGTGAGCAGGGCAACTTTTTTCTTATAGACAAGGGAGTATCTGGCAGCCAGTTTGGCGGCTGTGGTAGTTTTACCCACCCCTGTAGGTCCAACAAGGGCAATTCTCTCCTGACTGTCTTGTTGAGCCACTGGCTGAGTAACAGCAATGCGGCGTGCTATGGCAGCCAGGACAGCAGAAAGGTCTTCTGAGCTACATTCCTCTGCCAGTATCTCAGCGAGCCTTTCCGGCACTCCGTTTCTGACCAGACGGTCGTATATGGGTGAAGGCGCGGGTTGAGAGGATGACTCGCGCACCTCATTCATATCTGCAAACAGCCGCTGGATATCAGCAATCTGACGGTTTATCTGATTCGTATCAGCGGACATAGATACAGGACGCTGAGCACAGGCAGTGGCAGCTTCGGAATATGCGGCCGAAGATGGTTGGTCATCAGCAGCAGCCAGAATCTCGACACTCTTCTGACGGCCAAGACCAAACCAGACCGGTTCCTCATGCTGCTTTGTGTGCAGCACGGTTACGCCATCGCCAAGCTGTCTCCTCGCTTCCGCGAGGGCATCATGCATATTGTGGGACTTGATACGTAGAATCTTCATTCTCTAAACTCACCATTCCTACTGTCTCGAGCTTGACTCCCGAGCAAAGCTCATTGTAGGACAGGACTGCAAGTGTTGGTATCATTCGTTCGACCAGCCTTCGATAATGAATCCGAATGCGCGGCGAACAGAATGCAATTGGTTGGTTACCAGAAGCTGCCATACGCTCAACCTGGGCTTTAGTGCTCTCAAGCACCTTCTGAACCGTTACAGGATCAAGCATAAGCTGGATTCCTGCCTCAGATTGCCGCAGTCCATCTGCTATGACCTGTTCAACTGAAGGGTCGAGCGCAAACACCCGGATTGTGTCACCTGTCTGATATTGTCTCGTGATCTGTCTGGCGAGAGCCTGCCGGACGTATTCGCTCAACATATCGGTATCTTTGGTCACAGTTGCAGCATCAGCAAGGGCCTCGAGGATCGTAGAAAGGTCCTTGATCGATACCCGTTCAGCTAGAAGGTTCTGCAGTACCTTTTGGACATCACCAATACTCATCAGGCTGGGGATGAGTTCATCAACTACGGCAGGCGATTGAGCCTTGATGTTATCTATCAACGTCTGTGTGTCCTGCCGTGTCAGTATTTCAGCCGCATGTTTGCGGAGGACTTCTGTCAGGTGTGTTATCAGGACTGTCAGCGGGTCCACTACTGTGTATCCGGAAAGTTCAGCCTCGGACTGCTGTGCCTCAGATACCCAGATTGCAGGCAGACCAAATGCAGGTTCGACTGTCTCGATACCCATCAACTGAGTAGTTGCTGTTCCCGGATTCATAGCCAGTAACTGGCCGGGATATATGTCTCCGCCGGCAATCTCAAGACCTCTGAGCTTGATTGAATAGGTATTGGGTTTGAGCTGCAGGTTGTCTCTGACCCTTATGGCCGGGACCAGTAGGCCGAGGTCTGTTGCACAATGGCGCC
Source organism: Armatimonadota bacterium (assembly GCA_029551395.1). Classification (GTDB taxonomy): domain Bacteria; phylum Armatimonadota; class UBA5829; order UBA5829; family DTLH01; genus JAKPFN01. Next base: position 47,406 of record JAKPFN010000123.1, read on the forward strand.
GAACGGCCGTAATTCGCTCCAATAGATCCCCACCCTGTTTTGGATCGGCTAGCGGGATTAATCCGTAGCCCAGTTCGACCTCGATTGGGTCAACAACCAGCAGGTCAGCCATAGATGCAGGCTGCTTTGGCGCTTCAGGAGCTTCCTCTGCTTTAGTTGCAGAAGCATCCGGTTTGATTGGCTGCTGTTTCAGGAAATACGCCACTGTTCCACAGCCTGCCGCCACCAGAAGGAACGGCAGTTTCGGAATGCCTGGGATCAAAGCCAGAACAGCGCAAATGCCTGCTGTAACAGTAAGAGCTTTCGGCTGCGAGAACATCTGGTTGGCAAGGTCATTCCCTATGTTGCTTTCTGAAGCAGCTTTGGTAACCATCAGACCTGTAGCAGTTGAAATCAGAAGGCCGGGAATCTGCGTTACAAGGCCTTGTCCCACCGTGAGAAGTGTATAGGTCTGCAGTGCAGTCATCAGATCCATATGGCGCTGGAGCATACCTACCATAAAACCGCCAAGGATGTTTACGATGATCATAACGACTGCAGCAAGGGCATCGCCACGGACAAACTTGCTTGCACCGTCCATTGCTCCGTAGAAATCCGCCTCACGGCTTATTAACTTACGGCGTTCCTGGGCTTCTTTTTCATCAATTATGCCCGCGTTGAGGTCGGCATCTATAGCCATCTGCTTACCGGGCATAGCATCCAATGTAAAACGGGCTGCTACCTCTGCAACTCTGCCAGTGCCGTTTGTGATGACGATAAACTGCACGATAACAAGAATAATGAAGACAACAATACCAACAACATAATTCCCGCCGACAACTACCGATCCAAAAGCTGTAATGACAGACCCCGCACTACCATGAAGCAGAATCAGCCTTGTCGCAGAAATATTGAGCGACAAGCGGAAGAGTGTGGTGACAAGGAGCATCGCCGGAAAAGATGCAAACTCCAGCGTGTGAACGCTGTATACGGTGACGAGCAGAATCGTCAGGCTCAGCGTGATATTAAACGTAACGAGCACATCCAACAGCCATTGGGGCATCGGCATGATAAGCATGCTGATGACGACAACAGCCGCCAGGGCTACGAGCAAGTCGTTATGCTTTGCTATTACATTCAGTTTAGATGCTTTTGAACGGGCCATCAGGCTTGTTGCCACTACAACACCTTCTGTTCAGGAACCTTTAATCGATGATTCCGGTTATGCTGCTGACTGGCGTTTGCCAGTCTTTTCATTTAACTGGTAGACATAGGCTAGAATTTCAGCCACTGCCTGGTATAGTTCTTCAGGAATCTGCTGCCCTACTTCAACAGTTCGGTAGAGTAACCGGGCAACAGGCGGGTTTTCCACAACGGGAATCCCGTTGGTTTCTGCAATCTCTCTTATTTTCAAGGCCAACAGTCGCTGCCCTTTGGCTAACACTGTTGGCGCGGACATTTCGCTAGAATCGTATCTGATAGCAACCGCGTAGTGAGTCGGGTTGGTGATTACGACATCTGCCCGCACTACATCCCGCATCATTCTGCGGCGTGCTAACTCGAACTGGCGCTGCTTGATCTTTCCTTTGACCTGAGGATCTCCTTCCATTCGTTTGTATTCGTCTTTTACTTCCTGTTTGGTCATCTTCAGGCTTTGCTCAAATTGATACTTCTGGTAGAAGAAGTCCAATATGCCAATGATGAGGATTATCATGCATCCTCGGATAACCAATTGCCAGGCCAGCATACCAATTACGGCTCCTATCTGCTGGGGAGTCATCCCAGCCAAATCCAGAAACCTTGGATATGCATTTTTAAGAAACGAATACACAAACCAGGAGACCACAGCTACCTTCAGCACTGATTTGAATACTTCAACAGCCGACCTGATTGAGAACAGTTTTGTCATGCCTTTGATTGGGTCCAGTTTATTCAGGTTCGGAGCCATTGCTTTAGGAGTCACTCTAAACCCAATCTGCATTACATTAGCGACAAAGGCCACAGCACTTGTTCCTACTAATATCGGCAGGCATATCAATCCAAAGCGAATACCATAAGATATAGCCAGGGACTGCATACCATCTACTGTCAAATCATTCTTGTGTAAGTTTGATAAAGTATCCTTATAAACATTGCACATGCCTTCCCACATATAAGGTCCGGCAGCACGAATAATGAACAATCCGAAAAGCAGAACAACTGCCGATATCAGATCGGAACTCTTTGCTACTCTTCCTTCTTTTCGAGCTTCATCCCGCTTACGAGGGGTCGCTGGCTCGGTCCTATCCTGCATAGCCACGGTTTATTGCTCCTTCAATGCCCAACCAACTGCCGCAGCACGCCGATTGTGTTCAGATGGATGTCCGCCAGCAGGTTACTGCTCATCGCAACAGCCACTGGAAGCGCAACAAGCATACCTACAATCCCCACGCCCAGTTTTAATGGAAGACCGGACATAAGGATGTTCATCTGCGGGACAGCACGGCTGATCATCGCAAGCGCTACATCTGCCAAAAAGACCGCAGCCACAACAGGGGCAGCAATTCTGACTGCAACAGCAAATAATGCTGCAAAGAGATCAACCACACCACCTGCAACGGCTGGGTCCAGCGAAAACTGACCTACTGGAAGCAGCCGGAAGCTATCTGCAAGCCCGGATAACAGGATGTGATGCGCGTTGGTAACAAAAAAGAGCAGTCCGGCTAACAGGTGATGCAATCTACCTGCTACAGCCGTCTGAGCGCCATAAACAGGATCAAACATCGTCGCAAAACTGAATCCTGATTGCAAGTCGATATAGTCACCAGCAAGCTGGATGGCAGTAAATACCAGTGTTGTAACGAATCCTATAACTAATCCGACTATGGTCTCTTTCACAATCAACGCTACCATCGGCATAACATCCACAGCCAAAGGTTTTGTCCCTGTAGACTGGCAAAATGGAACAAATACCATCGTGATACCAAGAGCAATGGCTATTCTGACCATTACGGGTATTTGTTTGGCTCCAAAGAGCGGGACAAGCGTAAATATCCCTGCTGTCCTTGCAAGGATCAGCAGGAACATCTGAAGTTGTCCAATTCCCAGAAAAGCCAGGTCCATACTATCTCACCAATGTAGGAATGCTCTCCAGTAAGCTGCCAGTGAAGTTAACCACTTGACTAAGCATCCAAGGGCCGAATATCGCTATGGCAGCAGCAACGGCGATTATCTTAGGGATAAACGTTAAACTCATCTCATGGATCTGAGTTGCTGCTTGAAAGACGCTGATAACCAGCCCTACTACAAGGCCGAATCCCAAAACAGGAGCACATATCGTAGCTGCTACTACCAAACCTCGCTGTACTACATCTAAAACTGCTGCATCAGTCATTTACTCATCCTCATCCAAAGCTCAGTGCAAGTGACTTAATGATCAGGTGCCATCCGTCTACCAGCACGAAAAGTAGAATCTTGAAAGGAAGTGAAATCATCACCGGTGGGAGCATCATCATACCCATAGACATCAAGGTGACGGCTATGACCATATCAATAATCAGGAACGGTATGAAAATCAGGAAACCGATGCTGAAAGCTGTCCTAAGCTCACTGATTAAAAATGCCGGAATCAGCACGTAGGTGGGAATATCTGCCTCAGTCCTTGGCCGGTTTATATGTCCCAACTTGACGAAAAGCGCCAGATCCTTCTCCCTGACCTGTGAAAACATAAAATCTCTAACAGGATCGGAACCACGGTCTATAGCCTGATCAAATGTGATTTGCTTATCAAGATAAGGCTTGAGCGCTGTCTGGTTTACCTGATTCCATACCGGAGCCATCGTGAAGAAGGTTAGAAACAGCGCTAAACCAATCAAGACCGTGTTAGGAGGGACCTGCTGTGTTCCAAGCGCGCTCCTGGTAAATGCCAACACAATCACTATACGAGTGAATGATGTCAGCATAATGAGCATAGCTGGAGCCAGTGACAGCAGAGTGAGTACTATCAGAATCTGAAGGCTCACTGAAACATCCTGTGGTCCATTGGCTGCTTCTACGTCAATATTCAACTTTGGCACAATCGGATCAGCCTGTGCGATAGATACACAGAGAACGCCGATTAGTATTACAAACAGAGTCAGATTACGCTTCATCTTGATTACCTGGATCTGCCGCGCCCGCTTTTACCAATCTGCTTTTACGAGACTGAAGATGCTGAACACAATCTCGCAAAAGTCCGGCTATCCGGCCTGCTGGAGTGTTCTGGAAAGATCCGGAAGAATACTTTTCAAGGTATTCAGAAAACTTGCCTGCTTCTGCAGGTGCAGGTTTTTCCATCTCCGCTGACTCAGGTTCAATCTCTTTTAACAGGTTGACCTGTCCTGAAGAACACCCAAGCAACAGCGTCTTTCCGCCAACATCCACCAGATGAAGGCTGCTTGTATTCGACAGCCTTACAGTATCCACAACTTTCAAGCCGTGGCCGGTGTGGAGCGATGAATCACGCCTTTCAGACAGCAATTTCAATGCCAGGATGGTGGCATAAGCCAACCCCAGGACCAGGCCCAGCTTGATTATCATCCAAAATGCAGATCCGACGGTACTTGTGCTTTTTTCGGATGGTTTCTCAGTTGAGGTAACTTGCCCCGTCATCATAACAACTTTATCAGGCCGTTTTTGCTTCGACGGCGGTTTCACAAGCCCAGTAGTCTGTTCAGGAGCAGTTTTTACAGCAGGATTTTCAGGCTTAGGCTCAACGGTCCTTACTCCTACCACCAGCCTGTCGCCGATTTGAAGCTTGGCGATATTCCTGCCGGAGTTTAGCTGTTTCAGCTCTTCCAAATCCAGGTTATATTTTTTGGCGATCTCAATAGCCAGCTCACCCTTTTGCACTACATGCTCCTGTTTGATTACTTCAACAGTCGAACCAGGAGTCTGAGCTGATGCTGTGCAGCAGGCGATGACAAAAATGAGGCATGCCCCGGTGATAATCAGTTTTACTCTTGTCATAGCAATCCTCTACGCTGCCAGCGCAGATGCGCCGCTTTGACTGATTATCTCAATAACTCGAACACCGTAGTTTTCATCAACTACAACGACTTCACCACGGGCAATCAACCGGCCATTTACAAGAATGTCAACAGGCTCACCACCGAGTTTATCCAGTTCAATTACAGAGCCAGAGCCTAATTGGAGCACGTCTTTGACAGGAATCCTCGCCCGGCCAAGCTCTACACTGAGTTCAAGCTGTACATCAAGAAGCAAGTCCATTGTGTTGTGACCTGCAGTGGTTGAACCAGTCTCAAGCGGGGCAAAACGGGCTGATTTGACCGAAGCTACAGGAGTTGAATCCATCGTAAATGCATCGAGAGTCTCTTCAGATGAAGTTGTCTGATCGATGATTTCCTCAGGTGTGCTTGTTTCTGCGCTGCTTTTTGCTGTCGATTTATTACTCAATTAACCTAACCTCCAAAATCCACATCCTGTTCAGGTGTTTCCTGCTCAACAGCAGTCTGCGGCGCATCCTGCGCTCGCTCCGTGATTTGAATTGCTATCTGGTTTCCGACCATACCCGGCCGTCCATAGAATTTTGTTTTGTCCTGGACTTTGATCTCAAGCAGGTTATCAACTGATCGATCCAGGCGGATTACATCTCCAACGCCTATCTCAACAACATCCCTCATACTGACTCTGGCTTTTCCCAGCTCAACTGACACATTGATGGATACAGGATCGAGCATTTTTGTTGCTCCGGCGGTGTAGTTGTCTTCCTCTTTTGATTTCGCGCTGAGTAGCCGTTCCGGTGTTATAAGCCCTCGCACACTATCAAACGAACTACCGGGGATTACCAAATCAACTTTGTAATCTGTTGATGAGATGTACCAGTTGAACCTGGTTATGAGAAACATTTCATTAGAATTGAACTCAAGAGACTCCACTGAATCGTGGACATCAAGAACTTTAATGCTAACATCGGTCAGTGACCGCCATACTCTCGACAAATCCACAGCCAGTTTATTAATCAACCGTTTCAAGATGCTGCGGTCTACTGGTGTCAAGGTTCTTTGTCCTTTACCGAGCTTACCGATACCGCCTGCAAGCCTGTCAACTATCAACACTGCAAGGTCAAGGGGAATGCTGATAATGCTTATACCTGAAAATGGCTCAACATCCAGTCCCACTGCCACACAGTCTTGTGACTGGCTCTCTACATAGGCTCCGAATTTGGCTTGTTCCAGATTTCCGAGCTTTACCACTGATTCAGATTTGAGAACTGTAGACAAACTGACAGACCAATGCCTCTCCAGTCCTGAAAGCAGCGACTGCAAGACTCTTAGATGCACCTTTGAGAGCTTGTCAGGCCGGGTAAAGTCGTATTCTCGAACCTGTCTAGCGGCACTAGGCGCCGCTGTGGCCGTTTTCATTGCTTGTGTCAACTCTGTAATTTCTTCTTGAGTTAGTTCCATTCGTTTACTGCCAACCAATCAAAATCTTCTACTGCATAGCAAAATTCGTGAAGTAGATATTTTCTACTTCCGTCTCTTCCAAGACTTCATTCAGCTTTAATTTAAGCTCGTCTTTCAGCTGAGCTTTGCCTTTATCCGTTAGAAGGTCTTTAAAATACTTTGATGAGAGTACGGTTATGATGGTATCCCTGGCCTTTGCTTCATCAGGAGATGCAGTTTCGCCGCCATGTCCGCCTCCACTGTTGTGATCTCCACCTTTCACTTCAAGGACGACAGAGACTTTCAGGTAGCGAGCATCATTGCGGTCAGCCAGGTTAACAATGAACTCATCCAGCTTCCAGGTGCTGAGTTTTTCGTGTTTTTCTCCACCTTTGCCATTCTTGCTCATGATGGTAAAGGTAAAAGCACCGCCTCCAACCAGAAGGACAAGTAAGATAATAATGATTATCAAGTTGATGGACATCTTGCCCGATATAGTGGAAATACGACCCACTCTATCACCTCACTAAGTTAGTCGGCAGTCTTGAGGACTACCAAATCAACGCGCCTGTTTAATGCGCGGTTATTCTCGTCTGTATTCTGTACAAGCGGTTTTCTGTCTGAGTAGCCGGCTGCTGACAGTCGGTCAGCAGGAATTCCGCTTTTTTCTATCAGATAGCGAACTACCACTGTTGCACGAGCTGTAGATAACTCCCAGTTAGACGGATATTTGGTTGATGATACCGGCAGATTGCAGGTGTGGCCTTCAACGCACACGGAATTAGGCACTTTCTTCAGGGCATCACCAATACCATCCAGAATCTTTCGAGCAGATGGCGAAAGCTCAGCCTGACCTTTATTAAAAAGCACTTTGTCCGTAACCAGGCTGATTACCAATCCACGCTCATCAACTCTCAAACGCACTGCCTGTTCAAGGTTCTCCTCTTTAACGAATTTCCGCAGGCTTTTAACGACAGGCCACGGCACTCCAAGGTTCTCTGCATGAGAACTAGCCTGTTCAACCTTGACATCACTGTCCAGGTCTGCGCCTGTCTGCTTCTGACTGTCTACAGGCCCGTTGAACCCACTTCTAATCGACACTGCGACCTGCTTGAAACTGTTCAGGTTCAATATAGACATCGAATAGAGCATTATGAAAAAGGCCATAAGAAGGGTAATCATGTCCGCATATGTTAAAAGCCAGCGAAGGGTACCTCCTCCATCGTTACCACTATTTCTGCCTGTTTCTTCGGACATTCTCCGCCTTCTTACCAACCTGCTATTCTCCCAAAGACTGGAGCCTGCCAGTGCCAAGCAACTCACGCTGCTTTGGAGGAAGGAATGCAAGCATTTTTGTCTCAACCATCCTGGGGTTATCTCCCGCCTGAATGGATAAAATCCCCTCCAGCATCATGTCATAAGCAATGATTTCCTCAGTAGTTCTTGCTTTAAGCTTTGATCCGATAGGCAGGAAGACCAGGTTTGCAAGTGCGACTCCATAAAGGGTCGCAATAAACGCAGCAGCTATAGCAGGCCCCATTTTTCCTGGTTCATCCAAGCTGGATAGCATATGAATAAGGCCCATGACGGTTCCGATGATTCCCATAGTCGGTGCAAATCCGCCCATTGTAGCGAAAATGTTTTCACCAACCTTGTGCCGCTCCTGAAGTGAGATTGTTTCAGTCTCAAGGATTTCTCTGACCATTTCAGAGGGAACTCCGTCTACCACGAGCCTGATTCCCATCTTTAGAAACTTGTTGTTGACTCGTCTTGACTCTTCTTCCAGCGCCAGAATTCCGTCCTGACGAGCTTTACGGGCTAGAACTACCATCCTGTAGATCACCTGGCTCAGATCGGTCTCTTTACTGAAAAAAGCGTTGCGTATGATTGCAGGCAGGCCTAGAATCTGCTTCATAGAGAAGGCCACGGTTGTCGCGCCAATGGTTCCACCCACGACTATGATGAGCGCGGAAGGATTGATAAGGTCGCTTATGCTGCCTCCCTCCATAAACAGGGCAATAAGTAAAGCGCCCCAGGCAAGCAGCAAACCGATTACTGTAGCCAGATCCATATTAACTGGTGCTTTCTTACTGGTCATCAACTGTCTTTTGTCTCCGGCATCTTTGTCTGTTCATAGTTGGAAGCTCCAACCTTTCGGCGGAACTCCACTATTTTGTCCACGACTTCAGATACAGACTCCCTGACAATCACCTTCTTTCCTGTAGAAAGAGAGATGATAGTATCAGGAGTTGCCTCTATGAACTCGATCAGGTCAGAGTTCAATACAATCTGAGAACCGTTTATCAGACTTACTTCTATCATAGGGTCACACCCTTAAATGGGGCGGCCAGCTCGCCCAAGGCCGCCCCAACAGTTGGAATTAACGTTTAAGCTGGACAAGTTCCTGAAGGATCTCATCCGAAGTAGTGATTATTCTTGAGTTAGCCTGGAAACCTCGCTGTGCGACGATCATATTGGCAAACTCAGTTGGCAGGTCAACATTAGAAGACTCAAGGAAACCTGATGTCAGGCTTCCAAGGCTTCCAGTAGCAGGCTGGCCTATCTGCGGAAGTCCCGAGTTACCAGTCTCTGCAAGTAGATTGCCTCCAATCCGGCTAAGACCGGAAGGATTACTGAACTGAGCCAGTGCTAATCGGCCTAATCTCTGGATCATACCGTTGTCAAACATACCGGAGATAGTACCGTCCTTGCCAACAGTGAAGCTCTCAAGGACTCCGAGAGGAAGACCATCCTGGTAGATTGGCATTACGGTGCTTTTTTCAGCCTGACTACCGCCCTGAGATGTCTCATCACTACTCTCAGCAGCCAACTGTGTTACCTGCTTCATGTCCAGTGTTAGAGATACGGTACCGGCAGCACCACCAGGGTCTGCCAGAGTCAGATTTAGTGCGCCAGTATCGCCCGATATACATTTGCCCTCGTTATTGAAGACTAAAGAACCGCTGCCAACAATACTCCCTGCTGCAGCATCATCACTGGTAGCTTCCCAAGTCCAGGTACTTCCTGTATCGTCGGCTGCGCTCTTTGTGAAGGTTACACACACTGTATGAGTGTTACCAAGAGAATCATATACCTGTAAGCTGGCAGTTGCATTTTCACCAATTGCCAACTTGGCATTCAGGTTGCCTCCGAGGCTGATATTAGCGGTTTGTCTGGCGATGGCAAGCTGCCCTACAGGGAGTTTAATGACTGAAGCGGCTGTAATTGGCTCATCAACATTAATCTCACCCGTAGTAGGATTAGCCATCCAGCCAAGCACCTTCATACCGGTTGTTGCTGATACCAGATTGCCGTCAGCATCTAGCTGGAATGAGCCATCACGGGTGTAGTATTTCCCCTGACCATCACCAAGCACCAGGAAACCACTACCTTCAATCGCCACATCCGTAGATTTGCCTGTAGGCAGAAGCGATCCCTGTGTTAAGCTGACATCAATAGAGCCAATACCTGATCCAAGCCCGATCTGCATCGGGTTAGTTCCGCCCATTCCATTGGGTGTTGGAGCAGTTGCGCCTCTAATAGTCTGGCTGAGCATTTCTCTAAAACTCACTCGGCTGGATTTAAAGCCAATAGTGTTGATATTGGCAATATTGTTACTGATAACGTCCATCTGCGTTTTGTGCGCCCGCAGACCGGAAACACCGTTATACATTGATTGAATCATTCGTTCTTTGACCTCCTGAAGAGTCTATTATTGATTTAAGCTCCTGTGAGCCTTGTGCGAACTGAGTCACAGCAAGCACATGGGCCTCCTCAGTCGAGGTCCAGCCCATTTTGTATCAATTGAAGAACCACCTCCTACGCGATAACAACACTGTCGATGTTGGTGAATACCCCCTCCTTCGTCCGCGCCTCATCAACCGCAGTAATCACGACTTTATTCTTGACACTCACCACAAAAGCGACATTGTCGAGCATAATCAGGGATTGTGCAGATCCCTTTTCACTTGCTCTGGCAACTGCACCATCCAGCCGTTTGATGTCGGCATCGGTGAGAGTAACCTGAGATGAGTCGAGGCGTTTTTGAGCATGAGAGGATATTTTTAGTGACTCTTGACGCTCTGTTTCACGAGCCAGAGCCGCTGCGAAATCCCCTCCCTTTACGGGAGCGCCGGCATTACCCGACTTTACAGGTCCAGCCGGTCTGATTGGTGTTGTGAGATTGAGTTTATTGACCATTTCTCACCGCCACACTCACGTTCAATTGTCCGATTTCCGTTTCCACCGGCACAGACAACGCAGGTTCAGCAACAGAGAATTCCACATTCATCGCCTGGAAGACGATTGGACGGCCTACTTCGCAAACATATCCATGTTCATCAAGCGTGCGACGGGTCTGTTCAGCCAACAATACACCCAACTGACTTAGCCCATGCCCCATAGAACGTCCAAAAGCACGAACTTGAGTTCCTGAAATAGCTGATGCAAGACGTTCAGCAGTCTCACCGGACATGCTGTACATCACATCTCCACTCAGCTCTCCACTCACAATAGCTGCGAGGTTGGTAGTGCCGGAAGTAAATGTACTTCCTGCCAGACCGATTGCTCCCGGTCTTGCACTACAACCGACCAGTCCTTCAATTACCGAACGTGCTGCCTGTACGAATGGCTCCATGTACTCTACTTTCAAGCAGATCCCATCCTGGATTGTCGTGATATGAACGGGCTGCTCATCTCCGGCACCTTAATAGCAATTACCGTGCCAGGGTGGCAAATGCGGAATGCGGAGTGCAGAGTGCGGAATGAAGGGAAGTGACGAGTTGCTAGTGATGAGGGTACTTTTTGAGGCGATGCGGGATATGTTTGGCATAAAGCTGGGGAAGATGTCATCCTTGGTGGGGAGGAATTGTACAATTAAAGATGGGATGCCCTTTTTATCCTGGGCATCCCCAAAAGTCGACTCTATTACAGAGTTATAGTTAGGATACTTTTTTCACATGGCTTAGTGGGATGTCGTGGCCATCAACCTTTAGAATTGGACTGCCTTCGATGAACTCTATACCCTCTACCTTGCCTTTGATCAGTTCACTCTGGTCTGCATTCGGATCCGGATTTATTGCTTCCACTTCCTTACCGATAAGAGTGAGCGCAGAGAAAGCCGATTGGCTCTGCAGCATTGTGATAATACCTGCATTCAAGTCCTGAACGCCGATATTCATAGACTGCATCTGCTCCAGAGTAGTGAACTGGGCAAGCTGTGTAATAAACTCCTTGTCCTCCATAGGGTTCAATGGGTCCTGTGTCCTAAGCTGAGTTACCAGAAGCCTCAAGAACACGTTTTTATCCATAGCTGAACCAGAACCCATTGTTGATAGAGCCTGGTTATAGCCTCCCACTGCTGTTGTTGAGTTTGTAGTCATATAGTTTTCCTCCTAAGCCAGGAGATTCAGTCTCCCAACTCCGGTTGATAAGACAGTCTCAGCCGGTAAATCGGCTCCCGTGTCTGTAGAAAGTGCTTCATAAGCATGCCAAGGTCCGCTTTGAGGCTTACCCTCTGAGGCAGGATTATGTCCTCCTGAATGAGGATTCCACAATTGGCCTGATCCGCTGTCTGTGCCTACTGAGACGTTGATAGTGTCCACATTTATCCCCGAATCAGCAAGAGCCTGCCTAAGTGAGGATAAATCCGACTGCAGGATTTGCCTTGCTGCTTCCGTGCTGGTATGAAGTGTCGCAGAGACAACTCCTTCCGCAACTGTGACATTCATTTTGAGCATCCCCAGATGCGGTGGATCCAGCCTTAAGGTCATGTCGGTCCGGCTATCAGTCATTTGCACTTTGGCAGCTATTACGATCTGGTGGATCATTTTGGCACTTGCTACCTGTTCAGTCGGCAGATTGTCTTGTGCAGCCTGGACAACTTCCGCACCTCGAACTTCCGTAATATGGGCCTCGGATGGCAGAGTCATAACCGGATTTTGAGCAGGCTGCCCCTGAGAGGTGTCTCTTTTAATGTCACTGTGTTCAACCGGACGAACTGCGGAACTGACATCGACGAATTCGCCCTCTACGGGAGTTCCAGCTGCTGCGTTGATCTCTATTCGATTAGTCTGAGCGATGGACGGATTAGCCTCAACGGAGACATAACTCGATTTGTGAGTATCCGTCAGCTTGACATCAACCTTTGATGTGTCTACCGTCAGGTTTTTCGGTTCTGAGCGTCCATCCAGGCCAACTTCAGCCTGTTCAGCATCTTTTCGAGTCTGCTCCAAAGATATTTCCAGCTTTGGATCAACCGTTTTCTCCGCTGCCTGAGTATCATCTGTTACAGATTGCTCTTCGAGAGCAATTACTGTCTCCTGTTGATGTATACCAGAAACATTTGGAGCGTCTTCAAGTAGATACTGTTCTTGAGGAACATCTACAGGCTTGTCTACAGGTCTGCCAATAACCTCTACCTGTCCTGGAAGACCAGATGAATATGCGGGTGCTGCTTCAGACAGAGTATCATCTTGTTTCCAAAGCCCCAAGGTTGAGGAAACAGGTCGATCTGCTTCTTGTGATGGCGCAGGAGCCGAATTAACCGTCGGAACTACCACTTCCGGCAGTTCCTTTACTACTCCTGCGGACTCCAACAGACACTGCATTTGAAAAGCCATCTCAACTGATTCACTACTTGAACCTGTTTCTGGTTCCTTCTCTTGCTCAGTAGTCTGTTGTCCAGCCCTTATTCCATCTTCTTTAGCCGTTGTTATTCCGCATTCACCCAGCAGCTTCCGGACAATGTCTCCAAACTGCGACCCAGCTACATCAGACGATGCGCGAGCCTGACCAGTTTCTGTACCCGGAGTTGCGCTTCCAAGTACCACTGCGTCCAGCAATAAGATTGCTGCTTCCAATATGAAGTCTCACCTCCTGTTTATAGTCATTTATATTAAGATCAAACCGGTAATCTACCGGTCTTGGGAATAGTCATCAATATATCGAAGGACAGTGCTGACATAGTTCTGGGTTTCCGCATACGGAGGTATGCCATCGTAACGGTCTACTGCTCCGGGACCAGAGTTATATCCTGCCAAAGCCAGTTCCAGACTCCCAAACCTGTCCAACATCTGCCGAAGGTATCTGGTGCCTCCATCTATGTTCTGAGCAGGATCGCCAGGGTCAACGCCCAATGCTCTGGCTGTGCCGGGCATGAGCTGCATAAGCCCCTGAGCGCCAACCGGAGACACAGCGTTTGATCTAAAGCCAGACTCAGCCTTTATTACTGCCTTGATGATCTCCGGTTTAATCCCATATTTAGCAGCAGCTTTGGCTATAATCGGTTCCAAATCTTTGGGACACTGTACCGATCTCCTCTGTCGAGCCTGGCTGAGTGTGCTTTCGAATACACCAGAACGTTTTCCCCTGTTTATCCGTGACTCAGCGAACTCTCTGGAATCGACGAACCTTCGCCTTATCTCAGCTACTCTGGCTTTTACTGCTTGAACATGCTCAGTATCCACCACTAACCTCCACTTACCATACAATCGCCCGTGTCAGCGGACCTGTTGAACCTGATACATGCGATATCATCAAGGAATTTTTGCTCCTGATGCTCCATTTCCCGTTTATGCTGGCTGACTTTATATTCTTTGAGCCGTTCCAGTACCTTTCGCTGCTTCGAAGCCTCGACTACTTCAGCAGTCTTGCTGTCTTTTTTCTGCCTGATCCGGGAAACGCGGATTTCCTGAGCAAGAACCTCCGTCGTAAGCAACTGAAGATAGCTGTAAGCCTGTTTAATCTCTTCTGGACTGCCACCGGAAAGCTGCTCTTTCATCGTCTCCTTGAAAAGCTCTCTGGAGCGTATGACTTCCTCCAGCTTGGCAACTTCACGGTCGTAATCAGCCTGAATTGCAGCCAACTCCGCCAGCAGCTTTTCCTCAACAGTTTCCCTGTAATCGAGCACTCTTTGAAGGTTGAATCTAAACCTTTTCATAATTCATCCTTGAACATTGACTGAAGTGTTTCGACAGTCTGAGCATACAATGCCTCATCTGAAACGCCTTGCTTCAAGAAAGCATTGACGGCATCTATGTGGGCCTTGGCATGGTCTATCTTCTTGTTGCTGCCATCCACATAGGCGCCGATGTTTATCAAATCTTCCGCTGATCTATATGTAGCCAGAATATCTCTCAGTATTCCGGCAGCTTTACGATGTTCAGGAGTAGTCACATCCGGCATAAGCCTGCTGACGCTTGCAAGGACATCTATAGCAGGATAATGATTCCGATGCGCCAAGTCTCTTGAAAGCACTATGTGTCCATCCAGAATGCTTCTAACTGAGTCGGCAACCGGTTCATTCATATCATCACCATCGACCAGGACGGTATAAAGCCCTGTGATGGAACCTCTGGCTGCAGTGCCAGACCTCTCGAGAAGCCTTGGAAGCATAGCAAAGACAGACGGCGTGTAACCTCTGGTAGTAGGCGGTTCTCCGATGGCTAAACCTACCTCACGCTGCGCCCAGGCTACTCGTGTAACGGAGTCCATCATCAAAATTACATCGTTGCCCTGATCTCTGAAGTATTCAGCTATCGATGTAGCAACCATCGCACCGCGCAATCGAGCGACTGCTACCTGGTCTGAAGTCGCCACAACAACGACCGACCGTGCCAAGCCTTCCGGGCCGAGGTCTTTTTCAATGAAATCCCTGACTTCTCTGCCGCGTTCTCCTATCAGCGCAATCACGTTGACATCCGCCACAGTGTTTCGGGCAATCATACCGAGCAATGTGCTCTTACCTACTCCACTACCTGCAAATATGCCAATACGCTGCCCCTTGCCACAGGTCAGCACAGAATCTATAGCCCGAACACCAAATGACAACGGCTCTGTAATACGCAGCCGATCCAAAGGAGGCGGAGGTGTTCTTGCAGCAAGCCATTCATCCTCAGCTTCAACAGGACCAAGACCATCTATGGGCCTGCCAAGACCGTCGATTACCCGTCCAAGTAGCCCCTTTCCAACCGGGACACGAAGCGAGGTTCCTGTAGCGACTACATCGCTTCCCGGAGCAATCTCTTCCATCTCGCCAAGAGGCATCAAAAGCACGCTGTTCTCTTTGAACCCCACTACCTCCGCAAGAATTGGAGAAGCATTACGCTTGTAGTGGATCTCACAGACCTCTCCAAGGTGAGCAGCAGGCCCGCGAGACTCTACAACGACGCCGACGACCTGTGAGACCTTGCCGTTCAGCTTCATTGTGTTCAGCCGCTCTACTATTGAACTGTATCTATCAAGATTCAGCGGGCACTGGAGATTTCCCATACTTTACTGCCTCTGTCAGCGCTCTTTCGACTTCCTTGAGCTGTGTGTCGATTCGGGCGTCCAGATGTCCGTTCCCGGATTCTATAAGACACCCACCTTTATCAACACGGCGGTCTTCGATGACTTCAACCGCTCTGATACCATCACAAGAACTCATTATTTCTTCTTTGTGTTCTCGTACAAGTTGATAATCTTCGGGATTGACCCGTATTTTTAAGTCCTGACGATCCCTGAGCTGTCGAAGCCCTTCCTTAATAGTGGTCAGGACGAACCCATCACTATCATCTATCCTGCTGCGGACGATTTTTTGTGCTATATCAACAGCCAATTTAAGCAGTTGAGGCTCCATTAGTGACCAGAACTGGTCAAGCTGCCGGGCAGCATCATGTTCTAGCTCTACAAATTTGTTTTTCAGCACTTCATGCTCTGCATCGAGCTGTCTCAACCCTTCTTCGTAGCCTTCCCGATATGCAGCAGAGCGGATAGATTCCGCTTCATCTGATGCAGCTTGAACGAGCGATTCTGCTTCGATTTTTGCCTGTTCTATTATCTGTGCTGCTATCTCTTCCGGTGATTGGACTAAATCCTGGCAATCCTGCACATCAGCCAGACTTCTCTGCGGTGGATCCACAATATACTGCTGCTCCGGGTCGAAATTAAGCAGCGAGGTCTTCTTGATAACTCGATTCAAGCGATGATTCCTCCTCTGCTGTTCCTTCGACAACTACATCATCAGAGTTTCTAAGCATTGCTTCACCACTGGCAAGGAGTCTTCTGACGACATAAACAATCTTTTGCTGGGCTGCTTCGACATCTTTAGCCCTGACATTAGTAATCAGTTCCAAGTCTTCCTTAAGCATCTCCGCCACACGTTCAGACATGTTCTTGAATATGAGGTCTTTGAGTACATCATCCGCGCCTTTGAGCGCCAGACGGAGGTCTTCCTGATCGATTTCTCGAAGGACAACCTGCACTGTGCGGTCTTCAAGCTTAGGAAGGTCTTCAAAGACAAACATCATGCTGCGGACTTCCTCAGCAACATTGGGATCCTGGTTTGCAAGGGTCTCAAGGACATTGCGTTCTGTAGGGCGGGTCACGCTGTTCAGTATTTCAACCAGGGCTTTAGGTCCTGCAGTTACGGCTGGTTTATCTGTAAATGCAGAGGCTTTGACCTGCAGCGCTTCTTCTATTGCAGCGAGAGCTTCCGGGTCAGGTTCCGTGGTCATACAGATTCGGTGAGCAACTTCCGTCTGCAATTCTTCAGTGAATTCGGAAAGAACAGCAGCGGCTTTTTCTGATGGCAGATATGTCAAGACCAATGCAGCAACCTGCGGATGCTCTTTGGAAAGCATCCTGGCAAGATGACTTGTATCTATACCCCAGAGGGATTCAAACGGTCTGTTATAGACTGGGCTGCCTGCCTTTACTAACAGCTCGCTTGCTTTCTCTCCACCTACTACCTGCTCCAACACCTGCGCTGCAAAGTCCTTACCACCCTGAGCACCGGCCATAGAGTTAGTAACAAGTTGCTCGAATTCGCCGATGACTGCATCCATAAGTTCTCGATCGACGTTTTCCAGCTTGATGATCTGAGCAGAAAGCCGTTCGATCTCCGACTCAGTAAGATGTTTGAACACCTGTGCAGCAATGTTGGTACCGAGTGCTACCAACAGGATACTTGCTTTTTCCAATCCTGTGAGATCTTTAATATCTCTAGCTGACATAAATAGACACCACTACAATATCTTGGACTAGCATAAAAATTACGATTCAGACATCCAGGCACGAAGCGCTCGCGCTATGTCCTGAGGTTTAGGCTGTATTGAGCTTTCTTCGCTGTTTGGCAGCGTAACTACATCGTTGGTTCCGACCTGTGGGGAATCATATCCTTGCAATGGTGATCCCACTGCAGGTTCCTGCCCCATCTGGACGGGATTACTGACCATAATCTCTTCAACTACGGTTCCGGCGGACTCAGGAACCTGAACCTTGATCTGCTTCAACATACCTTTTAGGAAGAATAAAAATGCAAACAGCAAAAGGACTCCAGCTACGCTTTTACCAACCGACAGGTAGGTAGACTTGGAAGCAACGGCCTTCATCTCTTTAGCTTGTTCTTTGGCGACCGTGTCATCAAATGCGATGCTCTCGACCGTGATTTGATCGCCTCTTTCGAGTTCTATTCCTGCTGCTGCAGCAACTGCGTTTTGGATAGACGGAATCTTGGATGCATCCACCTTGCCATCTACCATAACAGCAACAGACATCTTTTCTACCTGTCCTGGGGCTGTAATTACGTGCTCGGTGGTTTTGGAAACTTCATATTTAGCGCTTGATTCGACGCGCTGATAACCACCTTCGCCTACCGGAGTAACCTCAGTAACAGAACTATCTGGATTCAGCGCAGGTCTTACACCTACAATACCGCCAACTCTGCCATCAGCCTCACTGTAGGCTTCCTCGGTCCTGTCTTCGCTGAGCAAAATACCTTTGTTGCCTTCTACAGGCTCGTAAAGCTCGCTGTTTTTCTCCTTGCGGTCGAAATTGATCTTTGCATTGACCCGGACTACGGATTTATTGGGACCAAGAACCCGTTCCAGCATCGACTGAATATCCTGTTGGACCTGGTGTTCATATGCTCTCTTTAGCCTGAGCTGAGAAGCATTCAGTCTCGGGTCAAGACCGGTAGCTTCATCTGTAGGTTCGGAAAGCAGGTTACCGTTGGTATCTACAACAGCCACTTGATTTGGCGTTAAGCCTTCTACAGCCGAAGATACCAGTCTGACAATACCTGCCACCTGATCTGATCCCATCTGGCTGCCTGGTCTCAGTTTAAGCTGGACCGAAGCCTTGGGCTGTTTCTTTTCATCTGCAAAAACGCTCTCTTCGGGAATGGAAATCAACACTTTGGACTGCATTACACCATCCAACTGGTCAATTGTCCGGCTGAGTTCACCCTGTAATGCTCTTTGATAACTCACCCGCTGACTGAATTCAGTCATTCCAAAGCTCGATTTATCGAATATCTCGAAACCAACGTTGCTTGACTCAGGCAGTCCCTGGCTTGCAAGCTGCATACGGGTCTCGTGAACCTTGTTTGCGGGGATTTTTATCGCTGTTCCGTCTACTTCGTATGGAATCTTGCTTTCCTGCAGTTTTGCAACGATTGCTCCCGAATCACCAGACTCAAGACCAGTGAAAAGCACTGCCATCTTAGGCTTGGTGGCAACCAGAGAAACAACCAGAAGCAAAACAACACTTGTTGATATGAATATTGCAGTAATAAACCGCTGGGTGCTGTTTAGAGTCCCCCAGAACTTTGCTATTGCCTGCATTGGTCCCAGTTTTGAAAGTTGATCCATATACCGCGTCCTCTAGAGTGCGCTGTGGTTTATTTTGAGTGCAAGTAGATTTATTTCTAGACCTGCATCTTCATAATTTCCTGATAAGCCTCGATAACCTTGTTTCTGACCTGCACAGTGAACTGCAGGGCTGTGCTGGCTTTCTGCATCGCAATCATTGCCTGATGGATGTCTACAGGATCACCAACTGCGAGTTTGGCAGCAAGCTGGTCTGCATTGGTCTGCAGCTCGTTGACATCTGAGATTGCATCTTTAATCATCCCGCCAAAGCTGTCAGCCGAGGACTTACTTCGCACGGTATCGACTGAAGCAGGGATAAACTGACTGCCTATGCCATCGATTCTCATATTCCGTCAGCTCCTTTCTAACCTCTGCCGATTTCCATGGCTCTGTTTGCCATGCTCTTTGCAGCTTGAATAGCCTGCACATTGGCTTCATAAGACCTGGTAGCAGTTATCATATCCACCATCTCTTCCACAATGTTGATGTTAGGCATGGCAACCATACCACTGGCATCAGCATCAGGATGAGAAGGATCGTAAACCATCTTGGGAGGATCCTGGCTTTCTACCACTTCATCTACTTCAACACCAGCTCTACCCGACTCAAACGGATTGGTATTCGACATGAAGACAACCTCTTGCTTCCGGTAAGGGCCGCCGCTTTCTGTGCGAGTGGTGTTGACGTTGGCAATGTTGCTGGCTATGGCATCCAGCCTCACGCGCTGGGCAAAAAGTCCCGATGCACTGATATCGATTGAGGAGATATTACTCACCTTTAACGCCTCCCTTCAGTGATAGCTGTTCGGGTCATCGATCCCTTCAGATTCAACAAATGGATGAGCGCTTCGTAGCGAAGAGTGTTTTTAGTAAGCTCAGCCATCTCTTTGTCGATAGAAACGTTATTGCCGTCAGGTCTGGTCGGACTGGTAGAATCCACATCGACACTTGCTTCAGATTCGGATATGCGTTTTTTAGCGCTTCCAGTGGTTCCACCATCGAGTGCCGCACGCAGTTTATCTTCAAACCTGACTTCGGAGCGTGTAAACCCAGGAGTCTCTGCGTTGGCGATGTTGTTAGCAATCACCTTATGCCTGAGCGCAAGACCATCCAGTGTTTTTGACAGCGTAAGCGTCGTTATATCCGAGAAAAAATCTGACATGCTGCACTTCACCTCCTGCCGACTGACATACGGCGCGTATATTACAGCAATTGTCGTGCCAGGGTAATGAAGCTGTAGTCGATAAAGGGGATAATAGAGCGGATTGAGTTATGCTAACCGGTATTCAGCAGGAAGCACCCGCAGTTCGTCCCTGTATTTGGCTACCGTACGGCGGGCAATCTGGACTCCCTGCGCTTGCAGCCGTTCTGCTATCTGACCATCCGAGAGCGGGCGGCCATTTATGCGTTCCTGAGCAAGCTTTCGGACAAGCTCCTTGATGGGAAGAGCCGCATCGAAAAGCATGTCAAACGGGATAACCTCCCCGGAAGGAAGTTGAATAGTCTTGTTATCAGTAGCGCGGCAGATAGTGGACTCATGCAGTCCTACTTGTTGGGCAAGCTGTTTTCTGGTCATCGGTTTCAGATAAGCGGGGCCTTTGATGATGAACTCCAACTGGCATTTTAACAGTTCAGAAGCTATCGTACGCAAAGCGGTTTTACGAAACTCGAGTGCGTCTATGAGAGATTTGGCATTTTGCACGCTTTCTCTGACCCGTTCTCGGTCTTTATCAGAAAAACCATTCTTCTTGCGGGACATTTCTGCGTGCAGGCTGGCATATATCTCATCAACAGTTATTCGGCTGGAGATTGGGTCCACTACCTCTGCAACCAAACCGGCCTCCGAGTCTCTGATGATTACATCAGGAGCAAGTTTGGCTTCTCTGCGAGGAGCCATAGTCTGCCAGGGGTCTCTGAACATACTGGCAGGATAAGGATTCAATTTTTTCCTGATGTAATGCAGTGCAGCAACTACAGAATCACGAGAAATCTCCAGGGAACGGGAAATTTCGTCGAGTTTCATCTTTGACATGCTCTCCCAGCAGTCTGTGATGATGCGGCAGGCGATTTCATGGTGCTCATCATCTGCAGGAAGATAGCGAATTTGAATTAACAGGCATTCCTGGAGACTTCTGGCAGCAACTCCGGGAGGGTCAAGCATTTGAAGTTGTTCCAGGACTGCCTCAAGCTGAGGCACACTCATTTCGAACCTTGAAGCTATATCAAAAAGCGGTTCTCTAAGATAGCCATCTTCGTCCAGACATTCTACGATAAACTCGGCAACAGGGATGTCATCTTCACGGAACTGCGCGTGAATCTGCTCTTTCAAGTGTGCTTCAAGAGAACTCGGAGCAGCTACATGGGCAAACGGCTCATATACAAAATCGTCATTTGGCTCAGGTTCAGTCCAGTTGTCTTCAGTCCAGTCGTCGGTATCGGACTCATCGGGATATTCAATCTCATCAACCAACCGTGAGCCGCATGTGCTGCATTGTCCATCGATTAGCATCGTACCGCAAACCGGGCAGGACAACTCTTCTTGAAGTGAAAGCGCTGGATTATCGTTCAACTCAGTCTGAACGAACTCCTGAAGCTCCTGAAGCCCCATCTTGAGCACAGATTTACCTAAAATATGCTCCGGGACCATCCCGGTAGTCTGTTTTTGCGATACTCCAAAACCTATAGGCATTGTTGTATTATATTGAGCTGCGGTCTTTTCTGGTTACCGCTTTACACTACCCTCCAAGTGCTGTTGAGACGACTCTGATTACATCGTCTAAAAGAAACGGCTTTCTGATGCAGGCGTAAGCGCCTGATATATAGCCGTCTTTGATGTCCGATTCCTCTGCGTAACCGGTCATCAATATGACCTTTGTTTCCGGCGATACCTGCTGGATGTGCTTTGCAAGCTCGATTCCTGCAGGTTCTTCCGTTAGAAAAACGTCAACAAGCGCTGCATTGAACGGTTTGCTATCCAGCAGAGAACGGGCAGAGGTTGAATCTTCACAGGCTTCAACTTCATGGCCTTCAAGTTCCAGAATATCCTGCAGAACAGTGCGAAGACCCGCTTCATCGTCAACAACCAGAATCCGTGCGGTCATTACAGAGCCGGCCCTCCAACTGGCAGATGAAGTAGCACAGTAGTGCCATCTTCACCTGTTTCGGCTATCTCTACACTTCCGCCAAGTTCCTGCATCAAATACAAACTCCTTGTCAGACCTAGCCCTTTGGCTTTTTCTCTGGTTGAGAAGAACGGTTCAAAGACTCTCGGCAATATATCTTCAGGTATCCCCTGCCCTGTGTCAGAGACAGAGATACAAATCCTGTCCTGAGCAGGCATTGATAACCCTACGGTCACAGTCCCATCTTCCTGAATAGCCAAATGAGCGTTCCTGATCAGTTCAAACAGTGCCCGAACGAGCAGTTCTCTATCGGTGCGGATTTCCTGAATAAAATCCTCGGGAATGATGACTTCCACCTTCCCGCTCATACCATAGCCTGCAAGATCTGCTGCTTCCTCAACTATCTGGAAAAGGTCCACAAGTTGAATATCAGGCTCTACAGGTCTGGTAAAGTCCAACAGCTCGTTCGTAATACTTGCACAACGTTCAATCTGGTTTCGAATAGCATCCGTATAGCGCAGATAAGCTTCCAGCGAGATCGGATCTGTAATATCTCTTTCAAGACGACGGGCCAGAAGCTGTGCGTTGCCGGATATAGCCCCAAGCGGGTTGTTAATTCGATGTGCAAGCCATGCCGCAAGACGGCTGGCAGCCTCCAACCGCTCCGAATTGATCCGTTCCTGCAAATCACCGGCAAACTGACGCGCAATCTCCGCAGATTCCTTATCATCCTTAGCCAAACGAACGCGCGAAACCAGATCATCAATCTGACTAGTAACATTATCGGGGAGTTTACTTCTCATGGTCAGGGTCGGTTGCAGCAATTTCTGTACCAAGGCCGAATTCCCTGATCTTGTTGCGGAGCGTTTTCCGATCTATTCCAAGGATGGAGGCCGCACGTGTCTGATTGTTCCCGCAGTGTTTGAGGATGCGCGCTACGTGCTCTTTCTCTACTTCCTGAAGAGTTTTAAGCTCTGTCGCCGGTGCAGTCGCGGTCGGCTTGGGAGTATTTAATAAACCATCGCTCAAAAGCAAATGCTGAGGCAGGATCATCCTGCCCTGACAAAGAATAACAGCCCGCTCTATGCAGTTTTCCAACTCTCTGATGTTTCCAGGCCAGGAGTACTGCTGAAGCATATCCATGCCTTCTGGTGAGATGCCTTCGATCTTCTTGCCAGTGTCCCGGTTGCATTTGTTGATGAAATGGTGTACAAGCTCAGGAATATCCACTGTACGGTCTCTGAGTGGAGGCAGATTGATCGTCACCACGTTCGGCCTGTAGTATAAATCTTCGCGGAATGCTTTCTCAGCGATTGCTTCCTTCAGGTTACGGTTAGTGGCGGCAATTACGCGGACATCGACAGACAGTGTTTCACTTCCGCCGACACGCTCAAACTGCTTTTCCTGGAGGACTCTGAGCAGTTTCACCTGGGTAGCCGGTGTCGTATCACCGATTTCGTCAAGAAACAGCGTACCGCCATCAGCAAGTTCGAACCGGCCTAATCTTCGGGCAATAGCTCCTGTGAACGCGCCTTTTTCATGCCCGAACAACTCGCTTTCAAGCAGAGACTCAGGAAGCGCGGCGCAGCTAACCTTTACGAACGGACCTTTTGCCCTGGGGCTTTGATAGTGGATAGAACGAGCAAGATATTCTTTGCCGGTACCGGTTTCTCCGAGGATAAGCACCGAAGCACTACTGTCGGCTACTTTAGCGGCCAGAACATAGGCTTGCTGGGCTTCCGGGCTGAGACCAATGACGTTATCAAAGCCAAACTGAGCGATTAACTCGCTTCTGAGGTATTTATTTTCATCTATCAACCGGCTGCGCTCTGCAGCACGTTCTGCGATAATCTGGACTTCATCGAGGTCGAAAGGCTTGGTTATATAGTCATACGCTCCGAGCTTCATAGCCTCAAGAGCGCTGTCCATTGAAGCATATCCGGTGATAATCAGCACAGGAAGATCAGGTTTTGACTCTTTGAGGGAGCGAAGAAGCTCCAATCCATCGCAACCGGGAAGGCTGAGGTCAAGGATGACTAGATCTAGTTCTTCTGACAGCGCGGACTGGAGTCCGGCCTTGCCATTGTCCTGCTGGCAGACCTGATAACCCAAACCTTCGAATAAGTCAGCCAGCACTGATCGAATCGCTTCTTCATCATCCACTACCAATATTCGCTTCCTGCTCAAGACAAGCTCCTACCTTTCAGCAATCCTCCCCAAAGCTTCAGAAACCACAGATGACAGATCTTCCAACCGAACAGGTTTTGATAGTACCATATCTACCACTGATCCCTCAAGCTCGTTTTCATCCAAGACTGTTCCCCAGCCGGTAAGCAGCACTACAGGAGTTTCAGGCTGAATACCTTTAATCTCTCTTGCTACCTGCCAGCCGGACATTTCAGGCATTCCAAGGTCAGTGAAAACCAGGTCGAACTGATCCTCTCGGAACTGCTCCAGAGCCTCCGGCCCACTGCGGGCAACGCATACAGCGTGACCACATTCCGAAAGCATCTCGACCAGCACATCTGCGAACATTTCCTCATCATCGACTACGAGGATCTTTGCGCGCAGATCAGATTCCTGCTCTCGAACAGGCTCAGGAGTGTCCGCTAACTCCAATCCGTCAGCTTTTGGCAGATAAATAGTAACTATCGACCCATTCCCAAGTTCGCTGTCTACAGCAATCTTTCCTCCGTGACGTTTGATGATACCATAGGCAACGCTCATTCCAAGCCCGGTACCTTCGACACCTTTTGTCGTAAAGAACGGATCAAAAATACGGCTGCAGACATCATCGCTCATTCCAACGCCTGTATCAGCTACGCGAACCCAGCTAAAATCGTCTGAACAGCCTGTCCTTACATTGATTGATCCGCCATCCGGCATAGACTGCACCGCATTCAGCAGCACGTTTGTCAGTACTTCCCTGATTTCCGGAGCGTTGGCCATTGCAGGCGCATGATCAGTTTCTACATTGACCTCTATGCTGTAACCACGCGCATGGGATGTATTCTCCCAGGTTGGCTTCATCATTTCGACGACTTCTGATGCTACGCAGGCAAGATCAAGCGCTGATTTAGGTTCCTGGAGAGTAGTTTTAGTAAACTCTCGTATTCTGCGAACTGTTTCTGCGGCATCCAACGCAGCTTTTTCTGCAGCTTCCAGCTTGGCTCTTGCAAAATCATCCTTTTGAACCCGTAGAAGCAATTGGATATTACCCAGGATTATGCCCAGGGTGTTGTTGAAGTCGTGCGCAACTCCGCTTGCGATCTCACCTATGGCCCGAAGCTTTTCTGACTGCACAAGCTGTTCCTGGGCTTCCCGAAGTTCCTTGTAAGCCTGACTGACCGCTGCTTCCAACTCCCGGCGTCTGGTTATATCGCTGTAGATTTCGACCCTGCCAATGCAGTTTCGGTCTGCATTGTATAAAGGAGCGCTGTATCTGTGCACTACACGATTCTCTGGACCTGAAACTTCGAGAGCATCGTCTAAGACTTCTTCAGGATGATCTTTCAGCCAGTTACAACTCGATTCATAAGCATCAGTGTCTTTAAATCTGTGCTTTAGATGGTCTTTGACAACCTGACCGTGATCAAGGCCCAATATATTTTCAAGATCAACGCCCAGGATTTTAGACAGATTGGCATCCGTCGAAATGATGCGCTGGTCTGTATCAATAACAAGCACGCCACGAAGGCTTGCCCCCGGAGGAAGTTGAAACGAAGGCGCTTCGGATGATGCTTCAATATCATGAATCAATGTATTGGCTATCTGTATAGTATCGTCTAAACTCAAAGTCTTAACCGAAGAAGTCCAACAGGATGAATATTTGTTTCTGATGCAGTTTCTATGCCTGTTCTCCTGACATCAATAATCTTGCTTGCTTACGGCTGAGTTGTCAAGAGGAAAGACAGGCCATTTGGGGTCTGTGAGGTAAAAATAAGGCTCATCTGCCTTTATTCATAGCTTCCCAATACCACACAGGCGTTTATTCCGCCGAAGCCGAATGAGTTTGAGAGGATTCTGTTTATTCGTTTTTCTCGGCCAACAAGCGGAACATAGTCAAGATCGCACTCTGGGTCTGGGTGTTCCAGATTTATTGTTGGCGGAATGAAGTTGTTTTCCATAGCAAGGATGCTAATTGCTGCCTCGATCGTTCCGACAGCACCTAAGGAATGGCCATGCAGCGGCTTGGTTCCGCTGATTGGGACTCTATCAGCATATTCTCCAAAGACAGAACGTATTGCCATAGTCTCTGTTTTATCGTTAAGAGGAGTCGAAGAACCGTGGGCATTGATGTAATCGATCTCTGTTGGTGATACTCCGGCATCATCAAGTGCGATGGACATTGCCCTAGCAGCATATTGGCCTTCTGGATGCGGAGCAGTCATGTGATAGGCGTCATTGGTAAGACCGTAGCCAAGGATTTCAGCATATATGCGCGCGCCGCGTCTTACAGCATGTTCCAGGTCTTCAACTACCAAAACAGCAGCACCTTCACCCATTACAAAGCCGTCTCTCAGCTTATCGAACGGCCGGCAGGCTTTTTCGGGTTCATCATTACAACAAGACATCGCTCTGATGATGGCAAACGCTCCAAAACACAATTGAGCTAGTGGGGCTTCGGCTCCACCGGCTATTACTACATCAGCATCTCCACGTCTGATGAATGACAATGCCTCTCCCAATGCTATTGTTCCAGATGCGCAGCTATTGGAATTGGCTGTAACAGGCCCTGTCAGCCCATACTCGATTGCTATGTTGCAACTTGCTGAACCGCAAAAGACGGAAACAGCAACGCTTGGGTCTACGCTTCTAACCCCGGATTCACGATAGACTCCATATTGCTCCTCAGCAAATGCAATACCACCCAAAGCCGAACCCATAGTCACGCCTGTACGAGAGCGATCAACCTTTTCCATATCGAGACCTGAATCGTCCACCGCCAACCGTGCTGCTACGACAGAAAACTGAGCAAAACGGTCTAGCCGCTTTGACCTTTTTGCATCCAGATAATCTGAGGCATCAAAACCTGTAACTTCAGCGGCAACATGGGATCGGAAAGGAGAGCAATCGAACAGAGTCGGCCTGCTGATAGGCGATCTACCAGCCAGCACTCCCTGCCAAAGCGCTTCTTTTCCAATTCCAATGGGTGTAACTGCACCAATTCCTGTTATGACTGCGCGGCGCGCTGCTCTATCCATGTTTTCATCCACCTGAGTGTCTCATCAGCCACATGCTCAACGAATATCCGGCTGGTGATGAATTTGCCGATACACGAACTGACCAGGGGAACTTTGAGCCTGTCGAACTCATGCAAAATACGGACTTCTGTTCCATCTTGGCAAGGATCAATCATCCAAACTACTTCCATACCTCTTGTCAGTCCCCCGATGTGACGGAAGTAAATTCTGCGCTCCAAAGGATCGAAATTAGCGAGGGAAAGCCATTTCACAGGTATCCCAGACCTCCGCGCAGCCATTTCATAAATCTGCCAGAAGCCCTGTCCACCTACATGATCAACCCATCTGTAGTGCGGTAGGATTTTAGGCCAAGCCAGTAGATTAGCTGCCGTAGTGTATACAGTATCCGGGTCTGCAGAAATCCTGATAGTATTGACGGTATGCATAAAGTAACAACTAATTTCACTTTGGTTCAAAAAAATCAGGCTCGCCTGCTTTGTTCCCTTTGCTGAAAGAGTTAAAACAGTTAATTGCAACGTTGACTCGGGTGAGTTTATAAAAATGACTGCACTCGGGCTTACACTCGGGCTAAATCCATACACTCGGGCTAAATTTGCAATTTAGCACGGAAGAATAATCAAGGGATTTGTAATCCCGGTCATCGATGTTTCAGATGATGATCCGGGATCACAGATCGCTCAGCAATATGTCCGGGAGGGATTGCAAATCCCTCCCGAGAGTGGGAGTGGAGAGTGGTTTCTCCCAAGTAGAGGTTTCCTTCCCAGGCAATCCAAGCATTTAATGTTAATCAATCTCGTGCCAATGTGGCTGCTGTTAGAATGGCAAAACCAATCGCTCCCTGTTTTGGCAGTTTTTCAAGACTTCTAGCCATCTGGGCTGTAGTCTCATTTGTGGCTTCCAGACTCTCAGACATTCCAGCTAACTGCTGCCGCATGCCCTCCAGCGAATCGTTCGTGGATTCCAGCCTGGCATTGGTTGTTTGAAGACTCTCATTCATTTGAGGCAATACAGCCAACTGAGACTGCATTCCCTGCAAATCCGTCCGCATCAATTCCAACTGAGAACTCATATTCTCGATATTGCCAGTCATCATAGCAAGCTGGGTATTAGTGCTCTCTAGCAGGCTCTGCATTCCACCTAAATCTCCAGACAAGCGGCCCAGTCCTTGATTAGTAGCAACTAACTGCGTGCGCATATCTGGAAGTGCATTCAATGCTACCCTCATCTCACTTAGCGAGGTTCTCATTGCTGCAAGCTGAGTCTGCATAACATCCAGGCGCTCTGTCGTAACTGCAAGACTGCTATTTGTCTGATCCAGTTTATTGTTGGTAACTGCCAATTTATCATTGACTTCTGGAAGCACTTCGAGCGTGGTCAACTTTGTTTCGACCTGAGCCAGCCGTCTGTTTGTTTCCTCAAGTCCGGCCAGCCTTTCGGTAACAGCATCCAGTTGTTGATTCAATTTGGGGAGGGATTGAACACTGGTAGACATCTCATGGATTTCACCAGTCATTACAGTCAGCAATACTAAAGCATAAATGACTGCTGATACTGCCAGAGCTGCTCCAATAACCAAGGGAATTATCCACCATACTACACCTTTATCATTAAGCCTGATCATCTAATTCACCATCTCCTCCACATTCCGCCGGAAGACAACTCATTCAGTAATTTCAGTGCCAGATCGATGCAGCGCTGACTATAGTTGGAATCGATACGCAGCGCTGATTCCATATATTTGTAGCAATGCCTGCAATCCGCACAGTCCAGGTTTGTGCAAGATGAAGTTATAAACTTATCCATGAATCCATCCAGTGCTCGGTTGTCGATGTAGAGATAGGGTTCCCCTTCATACCTGTATATCATCCCCTGTAACTTTGCCAACTCTTTCCAAGGCAGAAGTTTTTGAGGATTTACGTGCCATGGACGAACAAACTCCCAAAACTCCCATATTGGCCTTCGTTTGGGTTGATTGCTGCTTTTCGATTCTTTGTAGCCGTAGCACTGCACCAGGTCGAGTAGGTTACCATCAAAGCGCCTTTCATGATAAGCGCGCACTCTTCTGAGCATTGTTTGGGTAGGCGCATCCCGCTCCAATATTTTGAAGGAGGTATATCCTATCGACTCGTAATAATGCAGGTCTTCGGGTCTTATCCAAGGCGATTTGATGTAGTTTACGGGGTCTCGCAGCTTTTCCACCAGGCATCTTAACAGGCAATAATCTATGTGAAAACCTTTGGAGCCAGTCTGGGAGGCATGCGAAAGTCCTACATTGTGATATAACCTGATCGGGCATTCAAGAAGGCAGTTGCTGTTAGCTATCAGTTGCAAATCGCATTGAACCGACTTTCGGATTGCTTCCAACCGCTTGAAATCTCTATTGACAGCCATTGCTTGAAGAGTGATGCAATCCGCACCCAACCGTTCGTAAAACTGCGCTTTTCTAGGAGTATCTACACCCGCAAAAACGCCGATTTTGACCTTGAAATGAGGATATCTGGACTTTACCAACTCTAAGAGATACGGAACCGATACCGTAAGCCAATCTACATTTATCTCAGACAACCAGTCCAGCAGAAGCCGGATGGACTTCTGCATTGTCGCTGTGAATTCCTGATTACCCATGCAAGCAGTATTCGCCAGGTAGTTGAACTCCAGGCCGCTTTCATGTGTCTTCTTAACATGTTCAGTCAGCCTGCACTGGGATGTGGGCGCTATCATATAACTTGCTCTGCCGCCGCCTATGGCATCTCTTGGCAGCTTACCGAACAGGTCAACAGCACCGTACGGAGCTACCAAGCCCGGCAGGTCATCATCAAAGTTAGTGGCAATGCTAAAACCCATTTCAACCACCTCTATCCCAAACCAATGCCATCCGGCAGAAGGGATGATTATAGATATTGCTATTCCCTATTCCAGCTTGTGAGGCCAATTCCAGCAACTCACTGGGGATATAAGCTTTTCTAAACGATACTGGCCCGTCATGATGGCTTATCCGTCCGAATATTAACCTGCTTAAGATTAAAATACCTATCCAGCAGATATCGCTCCGGATCAAATCTACAAATACCATCCTGTGACGTGTTACTCTGGCAGCTTCTTCAAGTGCAATCACCACATCACCTGGCTTCAGATGGTGCAGGAACGTTGAAGAGATTACCAGATCAAAGCTCTGATCGTTAAAAGGGAGCGATCTGGCATCTGCCTGGAAAAACCTGATATTCTCATTAGCCTCCGAGCGGCTGCTTGCGATATCGATTACCCTTGGGTTGACATCTATCCCAACAAAATCTACTTTCAAGGCTTTTTCCCTTGCACAGTCAGCCAGCATGCGCAGCACCTCCCCTCCTCCACACGCCACATCGAGAATCGTATGAAAACGGTTCATCACAGGCAGGATATGAGGCCGGATTGCTGCCATTCCGCCAAGCCACCGGTTGACTATCTCCAGGTCAGAAAGAGAACGCTCCAACTCAGCTCGGGAAATATCCGGCTGATCCATCAATTCTTCATAATGAACACGCTTGCGAAGAATCAACATCGGCCCTACCCCAGCTTACCCACCTGCCACAGCCTGTGAACACGGTTCCACAAAGGAATAAACCTCCAGTATGGCGGCTTCACACCTAATCTACGAGCTATTCGTTGGATAAAAGGAAGAATAGGACTGTTGCCGTCGCCTGCTGTCACAATGTTGGATGATGGAAAGTCTGAATTGTAGATAATCTCCATAGCCCGTTTTGGAGTCAGATGGGGAGAGAAGTAAAAGGCAGGTCTTAGCAGGTCATCATTGGGGCTGATGTAACCTTCGTCCAGCGCCTGCTCATGAAGACTTGTCCCCGGCAGGATTCTCACTCCACAGGTGATGTAAACGAGATCTTTTGCACTAAGCGCTTTGTTGATGAATCCGGCGGTCTCTGCTACCGTAGACTCATCCTCTCCAGGGCCGCCGAGCATAAAAATCCAGAGTTTGAGAGCATCAAGATTTTTTAGTTCACGTGCAGTCCGATAAAGATCATCAGTTGTGAAGCCTTTTTGCAAAGAGGCCAACATCCTGTCAGACCCGCTTTCTGCCGTGCAACCAACAGATGCAAAACCTGCAGAGGACATTGCTGAAACAAGCTCTTTTGAACATGTTGACGGGTTGTAATTGACCGTAATTAATGGTATCCGGGGAGTGAGTTTTGCTATCCGGCTAAAACAAGCGATGGCATGATCTTCTGGCACATTTACTACGCTGTCCACGAACTCTACAGACCTGAATCCGAGGTTTGCAGCGCGTAGAATATCATCACACACAGCTAAAGGATCTCTAAGCCGAACGTTATGGCCTTCAATGTCAGGATATGTGCAGTAAGAGCAACAAAACGGACAGCCACGTTTGGTCTGAACGGGCATAGAGGCATCGCAAGCATGATACCCGGTCAGATTCAACCATTTTTCAAGGCAAAAATCGGATGTTAAGGATAAATCTGGATGGACATAAGGTTTACAGACCTGGATTTCTCCATCCTGATGCACTAAAACGCCTGGTATAGCTGTGAGATCATCTCCGTTTTCTATAGCTGCAAGAACTGCAGGAAATGTCTGCTCTCCTTCTCCAACTACAGCAATGTCAGCACACAGATAGGCAAGCGTACCGGCTGGAATCGCAGATACAGCAGGGCCGCCAACTACGATCTTGCCAGCACCAACACTTCGGCAGATATCTACTATCAGTTTTACTTCAGCCAAGTGGAACCTGGGATTGGTCATCTCGCAGTTGTCCAGATTACGGACTGACAGGCCAGTCACATCGGGAGATAATTCCTTTACAGCGGATGATACAACATATTCTGGATGCCTGTGAAATGTCAGATCGAGGAACCTTACCTGGTGACCGGCTGATCGGGCTGATGCCGCAACCAGGCAAGCTCCAAGAGGTATTAACGTATGAGGTGACCGCTGCCGGTTTGTATTGATAATAAGGACTTTCATAACTCACAGGCCATAAGGCGTAACCATTTCCTACCCTGGCCTGCGAGCTAGCAAACTA
This sequence comes from Armatimonadota bacterium, assembly GCA_029551395.1. Lineage (GTDB taxonomy): Bacteria > Armatimonadota > UBA5829 > UBA5829 > DTLH01 > JAKPFN01. The sequence continues at coordinate 79,799 of JAKPFN010000123.1, forward strand.
TTTGAGTGTTAGTATTATCCCCGGAAGTTCTGAGTGAACATTATTCCGTGGATGCTGCTTTGGATAGCCCCTATACCAACAGACCTGAACTCAGGAGACAGTATATTTGCCCTGTGTCCTGGGCTTCTCATCAACCCGCTGTGGGCAATATCGACAGTTGGAGCAAGCGCAAGGTTTTCACCGGCCACTCCGTATGTGATGCCAGCATTGTTCATTCTATCGAATGGACTCTCTCCATCCAGGTTGACGTGTGAGAAATAACCTTTAGCAAACATATCTCGAGAATGCATTCTTGCAACTTCCTGAAGTTCGGGATCAGGCTTCAGTGGACGGAGTCCGCGTGATGCCCTCTCCCGGTTGATAAGCTCCAACATTCTCTCTTCTGCTGTTCTATTGATCCTGACATCTGTGGTTTTATAGTTGAGGTTGATCCGCTCTGTAGATGTAGGCTCAGGTTCGACGGTAAGAAACGCGAGAGCATCACGTATTGCGCCGCCAAAGATGCTGGACGCCTGTTGCGAGACGACAGCAGCAGCTTCTACCATCGGGCGGCCAAGAGTTGAATTGAGAACGGGTTCGCGAGGCATTGCAGGAGAAGGCAGCGAGACAATCAAGAGCGCAAATAGCGAGATCAGGATCAATCCTTCTATCAGTGCCGGTATTATTCCCGCCGCTTTATTCGCAGTAGACTTGTGAGCACCGCGAGGTATTCTCTTATACCACTTTAACCCAATGACGGTGAAAACTGATTGGACTACAACCCAGGGAGCTAAAAATGCAAGAGCTTTAGCAAAATTATGCGATAATCCCGACCGTTCAAGCAGCGGAGTCAACGGTGTATAGACAAACGCAGCTACTCCTACTGAAACAAGGAGGCCGACCAGCCCGAACGCTATGTACAGAAAGCCGCGCTGCCAGCCTCTCAAAGCATAAACACCAAGTAAAAGAATAATTACGACATCAACCCAATTCATCTTGTTTACCTGCCAAGAAAGTCTCTCACAGAATGTCCAGAGTAGAAAAACTGGTATTACTGCATAACCTGCCGGTACGGTTCTTGAACCTGCTATTTATAGAACTCATTGAATGAAGGTCGGCAGAAATGAAAAGCATAGCAAGAGTAGTAAGCATCGAAAGCATCATATTGTCGTTGATCTGCCTGGCCGATATGCTCAGCACACTCGCTCTGGTATCGATGGGACAAGCCACAGAACAAAACCCATTAATGGCAGTATGCCTTGACCACAGCCCTGTTACATTTGTTATAGCAAAAGTGGCAAGCTTCCTGCCATTTATTATTGCAGTCGAGTGGTATCGGCGTAAAAAGCCTGAGTTTGCCCGCAGCGCCACCCGTTTAGCCATTGTATTATACTTATCAGCTTATGTAATCCTGACAGCAATAGTTAACATGAAATAGAATCTTCTGAAACAGAGCAGGAGAGAAGAGGGGGATGCAGTGGGAGTAAATTGCTCCCACTGCGCACGTACAGACTACATCGATGGCCTCGGTTCAGATCCTATCACTATACCCTCTACCCTGTTGTTTACCTCATTCCAGTTGATGTTCTTGAAGAAAGCATCAATATAAGGTACTCGTTTGATACCATAGTCAATCATATATGCATGCTCGTATACATCAAGAACAATCACCGGCAGAGAGTTCCATATACCGTAGGTGTTATGGTCGTCGGCAATGAAGTTGTGCAGGCGGTTATCATCGAAATCATACGCTGTTATAGCCCAGCCTCTTGCAGCCATTCCTGATGCGCGCAGATCCCTTTCCCAGGCATCGAATGACCCGAAGCTCCGGTTAATCATGTCCATCAGCTTGTCACTCGGCCTTCCACCACCACCAAGGTTGAAGAAATATGCCTCATGCAGTTTGACGGCATCAAGGGTGAAGCTTAATTCGACCTTCAGTTCACGGAACTCATCGTAGTTGGCATTTGCATTCTGCCGATCTACATCGCGAAGCCTTCTGCGGATCTCGTTTGTCTTCTTGACGTAGTTTTCATAAAGAACTTGATGCTCCTCTATCTGCCTTTTGGAGATACCATCCATCTGAAAAAGTGACTGGGGAAGCTGCCTTGCTGTTATTTCTGCAGGAACAGCAACTACCATAATTGACCACCTCCAATTAATACTATTTATCAGCACATAAATAAACCATTATCTGTCTGGTTCTACACACGCTTACCCCAAGCAGCAAACGGCCAAACAGAAGGTTTAAAATATTGATCAGATGCATATATACTTCTCAGCTCTACAGCATATCCTGACAATGCTTTGTATATATGAGTTTCGGGTGTTTATCAATGCTTGAAACTCTCCCGGAAGAGTTTTGCTAACCAAAGTTCTGGACAATCAATGTTGTTTCACTGCGTTGGATATGGCGGTATGCGGTAAAATACGGTGAAGTCTTAGTATTGGAGCAGGTGGTGAGTATGGCGTTCTTACAGCGGTTGAAAAGGGCTGTTGAACCGCAGAAACCGCGGCTTCCTAAAGTCCTTCACGCAATGGAAATGCTGCTTGTCCAGCAGCAGGGGACGAACATAGAACGAGACCGGGATCTGGACTGGGAATATGATCATATGAATGACTCCATCCAGTATGCCAAGATGCTCGCGGTCCGTCGTAAGATAGATCCTGATTTAGCTGCCTGTGCAGTCGCTGCACAGAACATTGGAAGAATATCATCAGGAGTATCCGAAGGACATGCAGAAGCTGGTTACGAGTTGGCTAAAAATATGTATGTTTCGTTAGGATGTTTTACGGATGAAGAGGTGGAAATGCTGGCCACTGCTGTCCGTAATCACAGCTTCAAAGACAAGGTTCAGTCCCCGTTAGATGAACTGGCAAAAGACGTGGACATTTATGTAAGGTATGTTCACGGCTATGAGGCAACTACACCTCATGAGATTAAGAGATTGACTGCAATACGGCTGGAACTCCAAACTCAGATAAACAAGTAGCTGGAATTCATTATCCGTATCCACTGGTGGACCGATCGACCAGCCCGACGGTCCACCTAACGCTTTGAAACCCACTTAAGATGCTCTGCTGAATAGAACCTTAGAGGCAGTTCCACACCCTGGCTGATTCCGATGCGGGTCGTTTGCACAAGGTTACGGATGCGCTGTCCTTCGACTATCCTCAGGTGACCGGTGACAAGATCTGATCCATTGTGTTTACGGTCTATCCTGAAAGCTTTTGTAAGTTTGCCCGGGCCACTGCAAAGATTCCGGAACACATCTGTCCTTCGAGACTGAATCATCAAGTGAATACCTTCCAGAGGCTCTACAGCACGTATAAGGACTGCTTCTGCTACTCCATCCGGCTGTGTTACTGCATTCAAGCACCAATGGGTGTGGATCATGTAGACATAAGCATGACCAGGAGGGCCGAACATGACCCGGTTACGCATGGTCATACCTCGGGCGGCATGGTTGGCAGGATCACCATTAATATATGCTTCCGATTCAACAATACGGCCTGCAATGATACCATCAGCCGTCTCATGCAGCAAAATCTGGCCGATAATCTCCTTAGCAACAACAACTGTATCCTGAAGATAAAACTCCCTGTTAAGAACGGGGTTAGTAGAAAAATCCATTATATGCAACTCCAAAGTGGGCGAGCTTTCATTGACCGGAAAGCTCCATTAGAGGTATAATTATATCAAGCAATGCGGGGTCGTCCAATGGCAGGACACAAGACTTTGGATCTTGTTATCTAGGTTCGAATCCTGGCCCCGCAGCCATCCCCCTGAAACTTTACTAAAAATATCTCCCCTATGCAGGACTGATCTTTCAATCCAACTTCAGAATGCTCTGTTCATCCACATCAACTACCATCTTTTGATTTGAAATAGTTTATCTCATCTCAGCAGATATCCCAAAAGCCACTGCAAATATTGATGATTAACTTCTTTGAAAATATGGCAACATGCTACTTGACAATCGAACAAGTGTTCGGATACCATGCAATAGCAGCCTGACGTGCAGATGGCCAGGCACATGAACAGGTGATTATCTTCGAGTGAGGTGTTGTGAAGTGGATTCCGTTTCAGTTGATGAGACTGTCCGGGTAGGAGCCGCATTCGATAACTCCAAAGTCCTGCCCATGTGGTTCCGGTGGCGCAACCGTTACTACAAGATCAAGGCAGTCAACTACACATGGAGCACAAACAAGGGATCAGCCAGACTACACCATTACGCAGTCACAGACGGAGCGACCATATATGAACTGCGGTTTGACACAAATACACTCGAGTGGACGCTCAGCAAGATAGCTGCGGTGTAGGTATGATGGAAAAAGATCGGACTATCCTTCTTGTTGATATGAACTCGTTCTTTGCGAGCATCGAGCAGCAGTGCAATCCGCACCTCAAGGGCAAACCGATAGCAGTCGGTGGCCCTATAGATTCCAGGTCTGTCGTATCGGCTGCAAGTTATGAAGCTCGGCAGTTTGGAGTCCGCTCAGGGATGCCTGTAGGTGAAGCGCTGGCCCGATGTCCTGAACTGATACTGGTAAGGGCTGATCTCAGGAAGTATGTGGACGTATCCCGCAGGGTATTTCAGATCTGCGGTGATTTCACTGACCTGATGGAGATCTATTCGGTAGATGAATGCTTTATGGACGTCACGCCAACGGAGTCCCTATTTGGCGGCGCATGGAACCTGGCGATTGATCTCAAGCGCCGGATCAGAGAAGAGCTTGGATTGACCTGCTCAATAGGCATCGGCCCGAACAAAACCCTGGCAAAACTGGCTGCAGGCATGCAGAAACCGGATGGACTGGTCAGGATACGGCCGGAAGAAGCCGCCGAACTGCTTGACAGGCTGCCAGTCGAGAAGCTGCATGGTATCGGTGGCAAAGTCGCGGCTCGGTTGAAGAGAATAGGAATCACCACAGCCGGGGAGATGGGCCGTATGTCCAGAGAACGGCTGAAGCGGGAGTTCGGGGTATACGGAGAAATCCTGCATGAGATGGGGAAAGGGACTTATTCTTCCCCGGTGGTCCCCTATCATAACCCGCTGGATGTCAAGTCGGTCGGACACTCCCATACGCTTGCAAAAAATACACGAGACTGGGAATTGCTCGAGCGTCATCTGCTCCGGCTCTCAGAAATGGTCGGGCGCAGGCTGAGAGAGCAGAAACTGGCCGGAAGGACCGTTACATTGGTGGTTCGTCGGGCTGACATGCACACGTTCAGCCACCAGCGAAGCCTCTCGGAATATATAGATGACGGTTACGATATCTATCAGGTCGCATCGTCCATACTGCACAAACAAGCCGGCAACAAGCACGCCATCAGGCTGATTGGTGTCTGCGTGTCGAACCTTGTAAAAGGAACGAGGCAGTTGAACCTGTTCGCTGATGAACGGCAGAAGCGGCTCATGCAGGCCGCCGATGCCATAAACGACAGATACGGAGAGTTCACAATCAGACGCGCCAGACTAATCGATATAGAACCGCATCCAGGATCCACCAGACAGCGCAGCCAACAGCTTATGGCAGCTGGAGGCAGCATGTGAGCAATATTCGGCTTGGAACCAGCGGCTACAGTTTCGGCGACTGGAAAGGTGAGGTGTATCCAAAGAATATCAAGGACTCTGAGATGTTCGATTACTACCTGAACCAGTTCCGGCTCAATACGGTGGAAATCAACTATACGTTCTACAGTATGCCCTGCCCTCCGGTCTTCGAATTCTATGCCCGGAGGGTGCCTGATTACTTCGACTTTGCAATCAAGCTGTACAATGAGCTGACGCACAAGCCATGTCTTACCAATCAGCCCGACATGCCAGACAAAGACTTGTGCCTGCGTTTTTTAGCAGGAATCCAGCCGTTGACCGAATCAGGCAAGCTGGGATGCCTGCTGGCTCAATTTCCTCCGCATCTGAAGCCGAGCTTGAAAGCATGGGACTATCTGAAGGCTCTCCGAGATGAACTCGGAAGCAATAAGCTGGTATATGAGTTCAGAAACAAGGCATGGGTATCTGACCACGCTATCACTACCCTAAAACGAGAAGGAATAGGCTTCTGCGCTGTGGATTGCCCGCAGGTAGGGCCTCTTATGCCGCTCGTGCCTGCCGTAACATCAAAAATAGCTTATCTGCGGCTCCACGGCAGAAATATGAACTGGTTCAAGGACAAATCCGTACGCTACGACTACTTCTACAGTGAAGAGGAACTGAAAAAACTGCTGCCAATCGTTAACCGGATGGCATCTATGAGCAGCACGGTGTATATCCAGTTCAACAACTGCCATGCAGGAGCAGCACTCCGCAATGTGAAGATGATGCAGTATCTTCTCGGCCTCGATGTGCCTCCAATACAGGGTGTATTGTTCTAAAGTCCCAAAAAATTCAGTATCACCACGCTATGAGTTACAAATGATTAATGCTCATGTAACATGCTCGAAACATAAAGCTGCAATAATAATGCAACTGAACCATACAAGTCAGCATACACGCTTGATATGGTTACTTGCATACAACTGAATATGAAGGAGCAAACATTAATGAACGGTAGTAGAGAATCAGTGAGCAGCTACTTCGGCTGCCAGGTGTTTAGCGAAGCAGTTATGCGCGAGCGCCTGCCGAAGAATATCTTCAGAGCACTAAAAGATACGATTGACGATGGAAAACCGCTTGATCCATCTATCGCCAATGTAGTCGCTAATGCAATGAAAGATTGGGCTATAGAGAAGGGTGCGACTCATTTTTGCCACTGGTTCCAGCCTATGACCGAGATGACTGCTGAGAAGCACGAATCTTTCATTTCGCCTACATCGGAAGGTCGCACCATAATGGAGTTCAGCGGCAAGGAATTGATTCAAGGCGAACCGGATGCGTCTTCGTTCCCTTCAGGCGGGCTAAGGTCTACATTTGAAGCCCGTGGTTATACAGCCTGGGACTGCACATCACCAGTTTTTGTTAAGGAAAACGGGCCAACCATCACGCTTTATATCCCGAGTGCATTCTGTTCTTATAACGGCCAGGCGCTGGATAAAAAAACTCCGCTTTTACGGTCCATGGACCTTCTGAACAAGCATGCGATGCGGGTATTGAGAGCACTCGGCAATGTGACTTCCAAGAGGGTGATTCCAACATTAGGTGCCGAGCAGGAATATTTCCTTGTAGACCGCTCATTCGTAGATAAACGGCTCGACCTGGTGCTTACGGGAAGGACTCTATTCGGCGCTCCGCCTCCAAAAGGTCAGGAACTGGAAGACCATTATTATAGCGCGATTCATGAGCGGGTTGCTGCTTTTATGAATGAACTCAACATGGAACTGTGGAAGTTAGGAGTATCAGCAAGAACTCAGCATAATGAAGTTGCGCCTGCGCAGTATGAACTTGCGCCGGTCTTCGCTACCGTAAATGTTGCTACCGACCACAACCAGTTGACTATGGAAACGATGCAAAAGGTAGCTCTCAGGCATAATTTTGTATGCCTGCTGCATGAGAAGCCGTTTGCAGGAGTCAACGGTTCCGGCAAACACAACAACTGGAGTTTGTCAACCGATGACGGCATTAACCTGCTTGATCCAGGAACCACTCCTCACGAGAACGAGGTCTTCCTTATCTTTCTGTGTGCGGTAATCCGTGCCGTCGATAAATACAGTAAATTGCTGCGCTCCAGTGTAGCCGTAGCAGGCAATGATCATCGTCTTGGCGCAAATGAAGCTCCGCCAGCCATCATTTCTGTCTTTCTTGGCGATCAACTTACTGATATTCTTGAGCAGCTTGCAGCAGGCGGAGCTAAGACATCGAAAACTAACGGGAAGTTGAAACTTGGGGTCAGCACTCTTCCACCACTTCCAATGGACTGTACTGACCGAAACAGAACATCACCGTTTGCGTTTACTGGCAATAAATTCGAGTTCAGAATGGTTGGTTCGTCACAATCTCCTGCCGGGCCGACTTTCATCCTCAACACGATTGTCGCTGATGTCCTTTCTGAGATTGCAGATGAACTTGAAAGCAATGGCGATGTCAACAAAAAAGCTCAAGAGATACTGCAGAAGATCGCCAAAGAGCACATGCGGATTGTATTCAATGGAGACAACTACTCCGAAGAATGGGTACGCGAAGCTGAGAAGCGCGGACTGCCAAATATCCGCAATACCGTAGACAGCCTCAATACCATGCTTGATCCTGATGCTACTGCCGTTTTTGAGAGGCATAAAGTCTTCTGTAAGGAAGAGTGGCATGCCCGCTACGAAATACTTATGGAGAGATACTGTAAGGCCATCAACATTGAAGCACTTACGACATTGAATATGGCAAAGCGGCTCATTCTACCGGCGGCTATCAAGTATTCGGGTATTGTAGCAAATGCAGCGAACGCTGTTCAGTCGGCTGGTTCATATTCAGACACGCTTAAGAAGTCACTCGATCAAGTCTGCCAGTTGATAGATTCACTACAGCAGAACATTGCTTCACTGGAGAATGCTACACAAAAGGCAAGCAGTGTTGAAGGTGTTGCAAAGCAAGGTGAGATATATCGTGACCTGGTTATATCGGCAATGAATGCTGTTAGAAAAGATGCAGATAAGCTGGAGATGCTCGTAGACGCCGAGATATGGCCATTGCCTACATATGCAGAGATGATTTTCCTGAGATAACGGACGCTAATAGCCTGGTAAAGAGCGGAGTGAATATCATCTCCGCTCTTTTTTACACCTGCAGGCGTAATAAAACTTAAATTTCTAATACCAATGTCTACAAAATGAAAAAATACTTCAGATATCATCTGACTGATGTGTTTAGCAATAATCAGGCTGGGGTAAATGTTAGACGAACGGCAAGCTCTACAGCGTCATATCGGTATATGGACAAAGGAGGTGTCCGAATGTCTACCAAGCAGAGAGGGTTCGCGTCGATGGACCCTGAGAAGCAGCGTGAGATCGCACGCAAAGGTGGTCGAGCTGCTCATGAAAAAGGCACTGCCCATGAGTGGGACAGTGAAGAGGCCAGAATTGCTGGCCGCAAAGGTGGCGAGGCTAGCCATGGCGGAGGCCGAAGAAGAAAGGCCGAGCGCTAACTCAGCCAGCCAGCACTAATACCGCGCACATAAAAGCGTAACGGCAGGAGTCTTTACAAAAACTCCTGCCGGATTTATTCTACATCCTTCTCTCTGTTGTGTTACAGATCTATATCCGCAACACCAATCACCGAAGTACCTGGAACCCTTCTCAGATTCCCAACAATATTCTCTGTATCGATAGGCACAAGGGCTCTCAACCTTACTCTGCTGCCCAATTGGCCTTCAAGCTGGGCTACTGCGTTTACCCTGGCTACCTGCTGAGATGATCCTGCAACAATGGCCGCACCAATACGCAAGCCACTGCCTACGCTGATAATAGGAACTACTTTCTGGGCTGTTCTAGGATACAAAGCCTGTCCATCCGACCCAGCGCCTAATGGAGGAGTCGGTGAACCTGTTTGTTGTGATATGGCAGTTCGTAGTTGATTTCTCCACTGAATAGCAAGCCCGTAAGTGCTGGTGCGGTTAGCATCAGCATGCATCGGATCAGCAGTAGCAATCAACTGCCCTCTCGCAAGCACTGCCCAGTAAGGCCCGACTCGTCCAACAGTTATGTCTGCCGGTTGAAGGTTGTCTATCTGAGAAAGCCGGTTTGCCATAACCTCTGCACGCTCACCTGGTCCCAGTCCACCCGCTGAATAGCGAATACGAATCGGAACCTGATCGCCCAATACAACTTCACCCACACTTATACCATCCACAGTGCGGACGCGAGATGTAAAATCAAGCGCATAGACTCCTGCAGCCAACGTTACGAATACAATCACAACTGCCAATGGCATATAACGTTTCATGCTAACGCCTCCTTATAGCCTGAAATCGACCAGAGCAGATAGTCCAACACCGTCAACTCGGTTGATTCCCCTCAAGACGTTGATATCACTGACTGGAATCAGGTAGCTGGCCCTAAGGTCACCTATACTGGTTTGACCTTGCGCCACAGCCCGAACCTGGTTAACCAGACTTGGCGGACCAGCAACCTGGGCTGCACCTATATAAGCACCTGAACCAACAGATAAAATCGGCACGACTTTGGTCGTACCTTCAAACTGTAGCCCCTGCTGGGCAAGTAATGTATTCAGCCCGCTGTTGATCTGATCACCAAACACCCTGACAGCGTATCCTATGCCGAAAGCTAACAATGCATCTTCCAGACTGATTGCAGACGCTGGCGTATAAGATGCCAGTAACAGAACCACAACTAAGGCAACTGCTAACAGAGCCGACTTCGGCTGCATATAACCACCTCCTGATGGTTTTTATTCTGTTTTGAATTACCCTGCTGGTAGACGGGGAAAACAAAAGATTGGGAAAGCAGATAGATGGCAGGACAGAACAGGAATGGTGAGGTAAAAAGTTAGCACAGTAAGGAAAAACAACATAAACTGATGGTCAGCTATGGAGTATCGTTAATCTCGGAGGTTTTAACACGCAAGCGCACTATAACTGATAGTTTGGGAATCAAGCCAAGGCTTTAGCTGTCAGTGGGTCACTTGTCATTAAGAATAGCCATTTGGATTAAGTATCACGTCATTTTGAACTTGCTTTAGGGGATGCCGAATCAAGTTCGGCATGACGCGTCTTGTTCGGCATGATGTGTCTTGTTCTACATGACGCACAGCCGTCACCCTGAGCTTGTCTCAGGGTCTCGTAGACGCTGAACCAAGTTCGGCATGACGTGTATTGTTCAGTATGACGGATTAAGCCCGTAGTATGACAAATGACCCACTAGTTTCTATTTATTCCTATATTGACTTAGGACACAAGCTGAAATTGTTCCATAGCCTGGCATAATGCCTCGATATTTGCCAGAGGAACATTTGGCTGGCACTCGCCAAAAATCATTAGACCACCTGAAGGAGAACCAAACTTCTCTACAACTTCTCGAACGTGGTCTCTCACTTCCTGAGGTGACCCAAACGGAAGTATGTTTTGACGATCCAGGTCCAGGTTCACGCAAACCCGTCCCTTGCACATTTTGACAAGGTTATCCAATCCATTCGCACCTACTTGCGGATTAAGGATAGTTACACCAGCATCGATTAAATCATCTATGATTTCCAGAATGTTTCCATCGCAATGGAAGTAACAGTGTGCACCAGAATCTCGCACAATCTTGAACAGTTTCTGGTATCCCGGCAATAGATACTTGCGCCACATCGCAGGACTTACCATCAATGCCGACTGAGTGCCAAGATCATCACCCATCCAGATAACGTCAGGCTTAAGGCTTGCCCATTTCTCCAGCAGAGTAGTATTATGCTGGATCACCATATCGATGAGCCGAGACAGATGCGGATCATCCATTGCAAAGTCGATCATCAGGTTCTCGTAACCTCGGAGAAAATGCAGCCGTTCAAAAAACCTTTCTCCTCCAGCCCAGAATATTCTGCCATGCTGCTTTGCTGAATGAATTCTCTGTGCTGTTGATTCCCAATCGGGGCGATCAGCCCTTTCGGCCTTGACTAGCGGATCTGGAGGCGTGAATGTATCTAATTTATCCCAATCAGCCAATGGATGACCAACAGGAATACCTTCAATTCCTCCATGAGCGTTTTCCCACAAGACTCCCCAATTATCAGTAAACTTTTCTCCTTTACCATATGTAGGCGGCATGGCATCAAAATCGATGGAGCCTTTACGTATATCGCCGAAAATCAATGGATGGCGTATGGCCACTGCTTCAAGGTCTTCACGATACTTCTGCCACGTACCAGGGGATAGCCCGACAGTGCATGTAATCCATCTTGGACCACGAAACTCCACTGTCCTCAAAAAGTTCTCACGATCTGTCATCATAAACCACTAACCTCTAGCCCAAGCGCTAATTTAGAGCCAGTAAAAGAGCCTGGGGTATTCATAGTCGACCCTTGGAGTCGCTCCGGTACATATGTTAAGCAACGATGATTAGTCTTCCTGCATAACAACTGCTATATTGCAAAAAATATTAACAAGAAATCTCAAACAAAAAGGAGAACAACCGCTAAAAACGCAGATGTTCTCCTTTAAATGATAATGTATAATCCAGTTGGGCTAGAAACCGGGCATTCCCATGCCAGGAGGAAGTCCCAATCCGCCAGTCAGTTCCTGCATTTTCTCTTTGCGGTGTTCGTTCGACTGATCAATAACCTCTCTAACTGCACTGATAATAAGATCCTGCAGCATTTCTACATCTTCAGGGTCAACCACTTCCGGGCTGATCTTGATATCGACAAGCTCACCACAGCCATTGGCAACTGCAGTCACCATACCGCCGCCTGAGCTAGCCTCGATTCTTTCCTCTGCAAGCTCATCTTCCAGTTTAGCCATATCTTCCTGAAGCTTCTGAGCCTGCTTCATGATTGCATTGATGTTTAAACCACCTGGGAACTTAGGCATTTAAGTCTCCTTCCACGGATCGTAGTTCTCGTCGTCTATATCCTCTAATATTCTTCCGCCAAACATCTGAAGCACATCCTGCACCATATCACCGGTTGGTTCAGGCATTGGCGGTTCCTGTATTTCTTCAGCCATAGGAAGCTGCGGTTCCACTCCTTGAGACACTACCACCTTGACCCGCATCTTTTTACCCATAATGGCTTCAAGCGCCTGACTGACTGTCTCCAAGTTAGCAGATTGCTGAATATTCGCAATATGGAAACCAAACCGCTTATCGATGCTCAGGTATACAGTAGTATCATCTACCGAACTGACTTCAGCTTCACGCAGCATACCAGACAACGGTGCTTTTCGTTGAACCTCTTTAATGTGTTTGAGTACCCGAGGCCACATCTGCCTTGTTCGGATCAGCGAAACATCGCTTGTCGGAGCAGAAGAGGCCTGATCTGTAATTGCAGGCTCTATTGGCGCATCAGTCGGTCTAGCTGACGGCTTAACCGGAGTTTCCTGCAATCTTGGCTCTGTCCTAGGTTTAGGCGGAGCAGAATAAGTAGCAGGTGCAGTCTTCGGCTGAACCGGGCGTACAGGCTGTGCAGCAGGTGCTATAGTTCCAGAATCAACTGGTGCAGAATTGAAAATAGCTTTCATAAACGCGAGTTCCAACACAAGCCGATGCTGGTCATTCCAACGAAGATCCTTCTCTGCTGATGAGAATATTTCTACCAGCTCAACCAGTCGTTCTTTGGTGAAAAGTCTCGCACGTTCCGAAATTTTAACGCTAACATCTTGACCAGCGCCGACTGAAGCGACAACAAGATCACGGAAATGGCCGGCAATCGCTTTTATCAACTCGCGAACATCCTTGCCTTCGTGCACTAGCTTTCCGGCAAGGTCGAATGCTGCCGATGCATCACCCTGGGCCACTACATCCGACACCGCAAACAGTATGTCCTCATCAACCGTCCCAAGCACGGTATTTACGTGATCCACAGTGACGTGCTGGTCTGTAAACGACAATACTTGCTCAAGCAGGCTGAGTGAATCCCGCCATGAACCTCGCGCATTCCTGGCCAGTACATCTACAGCAGAGTCATCAGCAGTCCTGTTCTCGCGTTCAAGAACATACCTGATTCTTCCGGCAATATCGCTTACGCTTCCCCGCCTGAAATCGAACTGCTGGCACCTTGAGCGAATGGTCAAAGGAATCTCATGCGCCTCTGTAGTTGCCAGAACGAAGATAGCATGAGCAGGAGGTTCCTCGAGCGTCTTGAGGAATGCATCTTTTGCAGCATCCGAAAGCTGGTGGGCTTCGTCAATCACAAACACCTTGTAGCGAAGATGCATCGGAGGGTATTTAACGTTATCCCGGATCTCCTTGATGTCATCGATACCTCTGTTGGAAGCTGCATCCAGTTCAATAACATCAACCGCAGATCCATCTGATATACTCAAACACGCTGCACATTGGTTGCAAGGGGTTGGAGTTGGTCCCTGTTCACAGTTTACTGCTTTTGCCAGTAGCCTTGCGACTGTTGTTTTGCCCGTGCCTCTCGACCCGCAAAACAGGTAGGCATGGCCTATCCTGCCTGCACTGATTGCGTTTTGCAGAGTCCGGGTTACGTGATCCTGCCCAACGACATCTTCAAAGCTCTGAGACCGATATTTGCGGTAAAGAGAAACGTAGGACATAGTCGTTAGTGTAAAGTGAAAAGAGTAAAGTGTAAAGTGGTTGAACTATCCTACTTACACTACTTACCGTATTAGCCCTCATTAGGTGATCGTGCACCTGCTGTCGATACGCTTGTCCGAGTGTTACCTTACTCAGGTAACTCCGATCAGGACACCTGGCGGCACATGGGCGAACCTGTTTACCGCTGCTTCCTCCCGGACCTGACGGGATTCGCAGGCCGGCCATTGCGCCGGGCCCGACCATCATCATCCCTTAAGCAAGTGCGCCTCACGCAAACGCACCTCGAGCAGGGATTCGACCCCGCTATAGCGGATTGCGGGTGCAGGGCACCGCTGGCTCCCCGTCTAGCACGACCACCTAATAAGGGCTAATAAAAGACGAAAATCCGTCCGTCTTAACCTTACTATTATACTATATCGGCATGGTTTTTCCCAGTAAATGATAAACTTTCAATTGCTTTATTACTGCATAACGGGCAAAAAAATAGCGGCCGAGGTTTATTCCGGCCGCTGTATTCAACTTATTTGACTACAGAATATCGCTTTTCTTCAGTACGAACTCTGCTCGGAGCATTTTGACTCCCGGACGGGTCTTAGTATCGAGATACTTTGCATCCGTAAGCCCTTCTCCATTCCAGCCAATTCGGTCCTGGATATGATCTGGTGCATCCTGAGGATTAAACCACACAACCAACTTGTATTTATCTTTGGAGAACGAGTACATGTCCGGATCTTTGCTCATATCAAGCTTGATACTAAACTTACCGTTATAGATTGCAACTTCGTCCATGAGCACAGTCTGAGTCTTATCGATCTCCCAGTCGAACCTGTCTTGATCGCTCAATTTGGAATAATCGTAGTCATAGTCAGCCAGTAGAATTCGAAGTTTACAACCGGTCCGCCACTTCTCCTGCCTTTCTGGTGGCAACTGCTGGTTCTCCTGATACCACAAGGTATAAGGTTCCGATACCAGATTCTTGTAATACTCTGAAGGGAGCAGGTTGGCAGTTCCTTCAACTAATATTACTTTTGACTTGATCTTCTTCCATTTTATTTCCAGCTTGGCATCAACTGGAGGATCAATATCGCGAGGCATCTTGCCGATTGCTTTCCATTTAACCAGTTCTGCTTTTGCAGCCTTGGTAGCCTGTTCTTGTCTTGGATCAGGGTTGCCTAGAGTTTCCAAAACTTTAATCCCGCGTTCGTATGCAGCGATATCGCCATAACGCCAAGCCTTGCGCAAGCACATAAGCCCCAGATTCTTCTTACACACATCAACTTCTGTATAGAAGCTGTTTTCCCGTTTTTCTCTGAGGTTTTTCTCCATCTCCGCCAATGCAAGCTCCCACTGTCTCTCTGCCTCATCCAGATTGCCGCTTTTCTCACATGCATGGGCGTACATTCTTCGGACAAAACCAGGTCGAGACATAGTCTTGCCTGTCATTATGTCTTTGGCATCGCGTTTGGTTGCTTCTCCGATCCAGTAGGCTGCGTTATCGTAGTCCTTGATCTTCTGCAAATAGTGCATCCAACCCAAGTCGAAATACATATCGTAAATCTCTGGGTTGTTTCTAATACCTTCTCTCATCAGAGCAATGGCTGGAGGTATATAACGCCGGTCCGACCTTTCCTCTGAATCAGTAAAGTTATAGTCGAGATGCCATGCGCCGGTGCTGTAAACATCCAACTGATGAGGATCAAGCCAGGTGACTATTCTAACTAAAGGCAGAATGGCCTCATATTCGCCGCTATGGAAGAATTCGTCTGCTCTGACCCACAGCAGGCTGGCTACAGCCTCACGCATTCCTATTGCAGCCGCACCAATGAACTGCAAAGACAGATCAAACAGAAGGCTTGTCTCTTTTTTATCCTTGTCTATGATATTTGCTGGTTGAAGGCCTGACTTGGAAGCCGGATCGTAACGCAGGAAGTCGAGCGGCTCCTGAATTATGCCAACGGTAACCAGGAGTACCAGAGCCAATGCAACCAGACTCAGCCGCTTTGAACGACTCACCGCTTACACCTCCCTGCTGTCAAATACTATAGATGCAATAATCAACAATAGACATACGTACACCAGTGCGTAAGCAATACTCTCAGACACAAAAAGCGGCAGGCTTCTGACCTCATGATGCGGGTGTATTAGTCTGTTTGAGATGTTAAAGTAGTCGAAGTTCGGGATAATGGTATGTATGACCTTATAAAAACCGCGAACCAATAAACCAGTCTTTTCTTTATCCGCAGCTAAAGATGCCCATATCGGTGCAGCACTTCCTACCAGATATACAGCGAAGCTTGCGAAGAAGTTGACAGTAGGAGTCATGAAGACCGAGAAGCACATAACCACTGCAGAAAGAAGGAAGAACTGGAAGTAGATCATCAAAATACCCAACAGCATGGATGGGTCGAAAATCTGGACTTTGTAAGTTTCTGGCCGGACATCACCAACGAATCCTGCTGGACCGGTTGAAACCTCACCTATTAACGCTGCCTTGATCGCCAGCATGACAATAAATACAATGCCCATCAACCAAATATTGACCGACAGCGTCAAAAGACCGCCAAGGAACTTACCTATAACAAATTCATAGCGTTTGACGGGCTTTGAGAGAATAGTGTAGATAGTCCGTCTATCGACCTCGTTGGGGATAAGAGTTATACCGATAGTCAAACTTATAATCAGTCCGGATACCAGAATAATAGTGAGACCCAGACTCTTGACAATGGTCATGTCCCGCTGGAAACCAAACTGAGTGAAGCTGAGTGCAAGCACGATCATCGCAAGTGCAACAATAAGGAAGACTTGCAGGATCTTCTTTCTCATAGCTTCGCGGTAAGTGGTTTTTGCTATTGTCCAAATAACCATTAACGCCCTCCTCTGACTGTATCAACAAATAGCTTCTCCAGAGTTCGCCGCCTTGGATTAACAGAAACCAGCGAGGCATTGTTCTTAAGGAGCATTTCAATGACATTTTTCTGGACTGCGGCATCCTGAATATAAGCAGTCAACCTGCCTGCATGAAGTTCAGATTCATCCGAAATCTCAGCGATTTTGCCAGCTACTTCATCGTTTACGCCGTCAGCAATTATCTCCACCTGTTTGGTGGTCAATAATTCCTTGACCTCTCCCATCATTGCCAGTTTTCCACTTACGAGGATGGCTACACGGTTGGCGATCATTTCGATGTCACCGAGTTGATGGGAACTCACAAAGACTGTCTTTCCCTGTGCTCTGAGGTCCAGAATCAAGTTGCAGATATCTGCGTGAGCGATTGGGTCAAGTCCGGAAGTCGGTTCGTCAAGGAAGACCAGGTCGGGATTGTTAAGCAGAGCCTGCGCGACACCGGCTCTCTGAAGCATACCTTTTGAGTAATGCCTCAGCGGCTTGTCTGCAGCTTCTGCCAAACCTACAC
The DNA here is from genome assembly GCA_029551395.1 of Armatimonadota bacterium. GTDB lineage: Bacteria > Armatimonadota > UBA5829 > UBA5829 > DTLH01 > JAKPFN01. Next base: position 97,336 of record JAKPFN010000123.1, read on the forward strand.
GTTCAAGAAGACTGTCAACGCGTGTTTTGCGTTCTTCTCGACCGATTCTAAACAGGTCTGCATAGAAGTTGAGCAGTTCACGGGCGCTCATATACTCGTAAAAATACGGGCTTTCCGGCAGATAACTAATGCGTTTTTTAGTATTATTATCTCCCGCAGGCTTTCCGAGCACCATAGCCTTACCTGATGTTGGACTGATGAGACCGAGCAGGATTTTGATTGTAGTAGTCTTGCCTGCTCCATTTGGCCCCAGGAAGCCGAAGATTTCACCTTCCTGAACATTGAGATCCAGATTATCGACGGCGTTTAATGTGCCGCCAAATGGACTTTTGAACCTCTTAGTTAGGCCCTGGATTTCTATGGCTGTTGCCAAGTTTATAACCTCCAGTGACTGTTAAATTTTACAGAAAATGGGACAATCTCAACTATAAGTCCCGTGAATGAGTATACCTGTGCCATTATTGTGTGTCAACAAACCGGCAGGTAAAAGAGACCAGCAAAACAGTCATCATAATATTACGTATGATATTGCTCGCCTGGTTCCCGAGAGGATAGATATTAAATAACGAACAATGGATGATGAGTCATGTTCTGAACATCAGGGATTAATTCATATTTTTACACAGGAATTCCGCACTCCAAAATTCCATATTCTACACTCAACTCAGTGTCTTTCTTCTCTGTTTCGCCTCTGAGGTTGAGGTATTGCTGGGCGCTCATAAGGAATGGGGATATATTCCACACTTGGCCGACGCGCTCCGAGCTGAGGATATAATTTCATCAGGCTGTACACTTCATTAGGCATATCTACAGTAACATGAAGTTTCAGCATTTCCGCTTCATCTACGCTAATCGGGTAATCATGGGTCCAACGGCCTTCTGTGAGCAATTTTGCGACTTCATCAGCCTGTTCATCAGGCATTTTGCCGTCCAGTATTTTTCTGACAAGGTGTGATACCTGCCGTTGAGCTTTTACAGCCATATCAGCCAGGATAAGTGTGCGGTCGTCAATCTCGTTTACAGATTTTCTCTCGACAACCTGCAGAACAGAGGCTGCTGGATATTCGCCAAGCTGCGGATCTATCGGGCCGAGCACTGCGTTACGGTCCATGACGATCTCATCGGCAGCAAGAGCAATCAAAGTGCCTCCTGACAATGCGTAATGGGGTACAAATACCGTTACTTTGGCTTTGTGGGATTTGATGGCAAGCGCAATTTGCTCGCTGGCCAGCACTAGTCCGCCTGGAGTGTGCAGTATGATATCAATCGGCATATCGGGAGGTGTAAGCCGGATTGCCCGCAGGACTTCCTCGCTATCCTCGATATTTATATAGCGAAGAAGTGGAAATCCAAGCAGTGCCATTTGTTCCTGCCTGTGAATCAATGCGATAACTCTTGAGTTTCGTTTTTTCTCAAGCGTATGTATCAGCCTGATGCGAGCATTCACAAGCGCACGCTGTCTGAGAAGGGGTACGATGAAAGCTATGATAAAGATTAGCCAAAAAACTTGTCCAATCAGCCCGGTGTAATCCATGATATTCTGCTCCTGATGTGGTGTATTCAGGATTATACCCAGCTTTACAGGCTGCCAGCTTCGGCAGATGATTCTGCTTGTCAAGTATATAAGGTATATAATCAAAAGCCTTTTAGCCCGCATCAACCGCACAATTCCATGGAACAACAGACGGCTGAATTGCGTCAGGATAATCAAACGGTTTCTAATAGAGGTCCACACTGTTGTTGCCAGAAAATATCTCCAGCAATAATTTGTAAGAGGTAAATCTGGCCCAACAAATAAATTACTTTATAAGATACCATTACACTTACAGCTTGGTTACTGCTTGTGTTATGGTATATAATCTAACAGACGTAACTGGCTCTGCGGCGAACGGAACATTTGAACGCTCCGGAAAGTCGTATTTAATGAATTACAGCCGGATTACGTAGTTCCTAACGACGGGCGGCCTGTATGGGAACAGGCGGCTAGCCGTCTGTCCGTACGGCTGCAGGAGTGGGTAGGTCTATGGGATCAAAATGTCGCAGCGTTTCAGCAATAATTATCCTGGCGGCTATCCTCATCGCCACAGGAGTATGTGTCTTCGCCTCCACCTGGAGTACTTATCACTATGATCATCGCAGGATTGGTGTAACAACCCAGGAAAACCTGGATGCAGGGAATCTTAAGCTTATCTGGACGTTCCCCAGGTACGACAATTTTGGCACAGGAATGATTTCAGATGCCGTTGTGGATGTTCCGAGTAGTCCAAACAATGGTTGGGAACTCACAGGGAATTGGTCAGGGCGAGGATCATTGCCAAATCCTCCGAGTGATTACTATGGTAATGACTTCCGTTATGCCGTAACTGTAAATTATCCACATGAACCAACTGCAACAGCAATATGGAGACTCCCAGCAGGAAGTCCTGTGGGAAGCTATTCAATTCAAGTATATTTCCCTTCATCCGGGGGAGATACGACTAATGCATCCAACGCCAGATATACAGTCCACCATGCAAACGGCGCTATAACATATAAGATAGACCAGCGGGACGGAGGCGGCTGGATTACACTGGGAACCGGCACCTTCACACTTGATGCTGACAGCTATGTGGAACTGACAAACGTTATTGACAGGGATCCCAATGACCGCACTGAATACATAGTATGTGCTGACGCGGTCCGGTTTATTCCACAATTAGATATGGAGATCTATTCGTCTCCAACGGCTGCTGACTTAACTGACCCAACTAACCCAACTTCCAGTATTCCATTTGTGTGGATAGGTACAGTGGAAGGTCCTATGGCATCTGGGGCACCTGATACTGATGACAGCGACGAATTTGGCGCTGTTTACTGCGTATACAGCTACAACGACAATGACATCACGACTACAGACCCAGAAAACGATGATAGCTTCTGGAACAATTACAAAGTGCAAAGTGTTGGCACTGCAAAGTGGCGTTATCCAGCAGGCGGCAGGTTCGATGCTTCCGGAAAAACACCTAATAATAGAAGCCCATTAGAAGGTCCTATAGGTAGACTGGGCAATGGGATGGGTGGTGTTTTTTCTGCACCTACTTATATTCCTGAACGGAACCTGGTAGTCTTCGGCGGCATGGACGGACAGGTCTATTGTGTCAGAGCAACAAATGGTGAGTTGGTTTGGAAAGGCCCAGGCGTAACGATACCTGAAGAAGGAAACGCTTCTGGTCTCTGGAATGAGCGGGATAACCGTTTTGATGCTTTCGGAGGCTCATTCCTTTATGCTCCATGCACTACGGATACCGGCGGTGCAGCTAAGATCGAATACAATATATTAGGCACTTCGTCTGATCCCGGAACCGATGCAAACAGGGGCGAAAACGGCCACATGTATGCAATTTATGCATGGATGCCTGCCAGAGACCCTGCAACAGAAGTAGATGGAAACGGCAACCCGATACTTCGGAGCAGAGATGCAACTTATACCATCACTTTCGATGGTACACAGACCAGGACTATTCGCATAGACCAACGCGACAGCACAGACCCTAACATTGGAAGCGGTATGTCTTCTAATCCTAATGCTGGTAAGTGGGTCAGACTGGGAAGCAGCTACTGGAATCCGAGAAAAGTAACACTGACAACAGAAACTCAGATAGCCTCGCAGATCAATGAGGAATTAGGTAATGGTGATACCATAACCAGAGTAGTTGTTGCAGATGCCATAATGGTCGTTCCAGAGGATATAGGGCCATTCAGCTACTCGACTCCGGTCTATGACGGTGTCAACAGCGTTTATATAGGCAACACAAATGGCCGTGTGTATTCGTTGAACATTGCAAACGGCAGGCTAAACTGGACATACCCGAAGGTTCAGACAAAGAGATCTATATCTATGTCCAACCCACAGGATGCTGCAGCATCGCCTTTCGGTTCAATAGTCTCATCTCCAGCACTCAATTTTTATGGATCAAGTACTGGTATCGGCAGTAGAAAACTTGTAGTCTCCTCTATGGATGGCAAGGTCTATTGCCTGAGTAATTTGAGCGCAGGTGAAAATGGTGTCGAATTGGAATGGCAATATTCCGCTGCATCAAGGTGGGGAACAGGCGCTCAAAATGAGCAGGAGCTTTTCAGCGCTTCACCTGTCATCGACGGAAATGAAGTATACGTTCCATCGACTGGCGGGCGTATGCATGCAATCGATCTACAAGATGGTAACTGCCTCTGGGTAAGTCCGGACTCAGCAGATAATTCAGTGCCTCTGTCACCATTCCGGTACTCGACACCGGCCGTGTATGATAATCGAGTGGTTTGTGGATCTACCGGAGGTATGGTATATAGATTCGATCCAAATAACGGTCAAATTGATGAAACCCTGGATGTCAGGCTATATTCACCGATTCAGGGAGCCATAGCTGTTGATGGTAACCATATGTACATCAGCACCATGGATGGAAGCATCTGGTGGGTTGATCGTAATACAGGAAATGCTCCAGCCAATGGACGTGCAGGCTATACAAACCTTGGCCAGTTGTTCTCTTCCCCTGCTGTAGCCAATACCTATGTCTATGTAGGATCAGGAAACGGCAGACTATATGCATTTTCTGATGAAGCATTTGGTGGTATGTGGGTAGGTGGAGGCAAAGAAGGCTATAGGGATGTTCCTGCAACTGAGCAGGATGCAGCCAGTGTGAATCCGTCTGAGCTATCTCAGGTAGATATATTCTCACCTCAAGTCTGGCATGCGACCAGGGCCGCTTTTGAAGAACTGGCCACACTAGGCGGCACTGCTACAAGTGATATCCAGAGCGCGCTCGCATCCACAACGGTTGACAAGAACCTGTTATTCGTGGACAACAGCTTCGATGGCAAGACCCCCATGAATGGCCATAAGAGGGCAGACGGAATGCCGCTGTCAAGCGGAGAGCGCCAGCTTTATATCGAATGGGGCGAGATCATATACCTGATTGCCTGGAACCTCCCCGAACTCAAAGAATTAGATAGCACTACGCTAGCCACAAACGACGGCGTGGGAAGTCAGGCTGCCAGAAATGCCGTCAGGTTCAGATTCAATAATGCTGGCGCTGGCTCTGGAGCCGGTGGGACTATGGATGAGAAGCAGGCAGATTGTGTCTTCGAATACAAGTTCACTGACGCTGATGGCCTTGAGAAAAGAAAATGCGTTGCAATGGCTATGGTGGATACGATTGGCAGAAGCAGCCCACCTGCACCAGGAACCGGATGGATTGCAAGCCTGCGTGTAACAACTTCAAGCGGCGGATCCGGCACCGGAACAGGTCGAACCACGGTTGCCCAACCAATAGTAACCATACCTATACTGACAGGAACCAGTTCTGCATGGACAGTAAAGAACCCTACTGGAGCATGGGAAGACCAGTCAATAGGAATTAATAATCCACTGGCTATTATGGACGATGGGTTGTTGCCTAGGAAAGATGGACGTCCTACACAGGGCACCTCTACTTCTCTTGGCTGGCCCGGTCTTGCAGCAGCAGGCGGAACGCTGCCTACAAATAAATATGGTACCGACCCTACAATCCACTGCAATGGAAATGCGTATGATAACGGCGGCACCTGGCAGGTTGTAATGCCGCATGTGTATCTGGGATGGGGTCCGCACGGCGCTAACAGCCGGGTCGCACCTCTTTGGATTATGGACAGAAGTGCAACAGGACTCAGGGTAGCTTACAGAAAGCAGTCTGAACTGACTAATTTCATGGTAACCACATCTGATCTGCAGTGGCAGGGAGGTAATGGTGCGGTGGTTAACCCGCTGCCTTGGGATTACCCGCCATACCATAACTTTGGAATATACAACAGCCGCATGCAGAGAGACTACCCGGATATTACTCGACGGGCGCAGCGGTTCCAGAAGACATCAGACTATTCGGACCCATCTACTGCTAAGACCACGCTGCTTCCGGCGATACCTGATAATCAGGAAACGCCAAATTACGAGTTTTCCAGGCTTCAGCCTGATTCACTCGAGATTTGGGCTGAGATTCCTCAATTCCAGCCAGCAAATACGAGCGGCCCTGGCTACAGTGCCGAATTGGTTGCATTCTTAGACACCAGCCCGTCTGATGGCTCGTTCAACAGCGGAAATGTGATCGCAGGCAGGCCTACAAGCTATGTCGAAGCACACAGACGGTTTAGACTATCAGTTTGCGTGCCTCCAGACTACCATATGGTGGTTGAAAAGCCTCTGACGATGGATATAATCGGGCCTGATAAGGCACCTGCACCGCATGGTCTTGGCCTGTATCTGAACCCTGCCAGCCTTACGGATTGGTGGAAGTCGTTTACGGTTAAAAATTATGGCAATGTAAACCTGACAAATTTGAAAGTGGCAAAACGGACAACAAATGGACCACTCGATCTGTTCTCAGAGGATGTAGACCGGTCTTATCCGATCTCTATGCTGAATCTGACCGATGTCAGCACCGGTATTATCAGCTCGCTGGACGGTTGGGACCCTCATTGGGGCGCAATCAATGCAGAACCGTTTGCCACATCAGGCCACGGTTTTACATTGTCCAAAGCCAGGGTTGGCGACGTCGCTCCGCTGGAGTTAACAATTCCTGACAAGAGGAAGATTTCGGAATACGGACCTTCGATCGTAGAGGCTATTGTAAATAAGACTGGTGACCCTTCTAAGAGTGATCCAATAGAACCCAGTCTGAGCGTTATAGTGCCGTTGACTCAGCCATCCGGCAGTTACTGGCAGTTGGTACCGGTCTATGCAGACCTGAACGGCAATGACAGGCTGGATTATGGTGTTGAACCGTTTACTGAACCATCGTTCAGAGTAAATGTGGTTGTTGCTGAAGACAGACTGACAGGCGGAGCAACACCGGGATCTGCCATACAGATAGATCCAGTGGACCCAGAAGCAGACCCAACCACGCCTAAACCGCTCGATGGTGATACCCAACCGGCTGCATGGCGTGATCCATACGATGGAAACACTTATTTGTTCTGGTCATCGAACAGGACCGGTGATCCTACCGCTTCACAGCGCCCATGGTATCTGCTTCGCTCTGCGTTAGGCTATCATCCGCCGAAGAACGGCAACATGAGGATTTACGACTGGGCACCAGCCGACCCCAGCCTTCCCTACCCCAGATGGTGGGAAAATCCATCAACGAACAGGATTCCTGCTTTCGATTGGATGGATATGACTGATGTTGACGTTAATTCGATAAGGCATTCTTCGCCGTTTGTAGCGCTCAACCTGGACTCTCCTACGGATGCCCGAATAAGAACATGGCTGTTCTGGCAAGGTCAGGCTGACGTTTTAGATATTGTCAATAACAGGATGAAGCGAGATTATCGCATACTCTACACTCCGGCAACCGGCGGCAATGTTACCAGTACAGACCAGCCCATATACAACTTTGCACGCGATACAAGCCTGATTAAGATGAACCCGCGAGCTATCGCCTACTTTAATGGATCTGACGAGAACATCTGGCTCTTGTGGCATGGCGGAGATGCAGGACGCTGGAGCATCTACGGTAACCTGAACACATCTCCGGCGAACGATCATAACGAGAATGCCTGGAGTCCGGATATCCGGTTCTCGACACCTACCTGTCTGGTTTCGGTGTCAGATCCATCTCCAGTACACAGGCGGATTGCTGGTTCTGATGCGTTTATGGATCTGGCTTATGTTGGTGCATCGAAACACGGTCAAGAGTCTGATATCATATTCACTCGCTACAAATGGACCGGCTCCTGGGATAGTAATCTGAGAGTAAACCCGGTTCCGCTGCCTCGTATTTACAACGAAGAATTGGAGCGGGACCCGAAATATAATGTATATTCATCCGGCCATCTGGCATGGCTCAGACCTCCGACTGGCGGAACCATAGACAATTGGGGCAGCCCAAGCGAAGACCCGTATATCCGGGTGGTATTGGTGGATGATTACACTACAGACGGCACCACATTTGCCGCTGGAACCATAATCAGCGCTACTGATGGCAGCATCAGGGCACAAGATGGCTCGATAATCCGTGAATCTGCTGCAATAGCACCAGAAGTCGATAGAGCAACTGGCATTTATACTTACAGCTATGAGGATGATGTCGAAAAATTGCTCGGCCAGATGATAGTTGACTATTCGGCAGGTATTGTCAGGTTCACCAATCCGCTTCCGCCAAAGACCAAGGTCTTTGCTGAATACACGCCGCAGGCAATCCGGCTTACACGCGGTCCTGAACAGGACAGTGCGCCGTTCATGTTCATCGAGAAGACTGAGCTGGAGTTTAAGGATACTGGCACATGTCTGAATCCTGGTGTAGTTAAGCCTACTTCCTCCTATAACGGTGCTATGCCGATCGATAGATTGTGGTTGTTCTGGCGCAAGCCTTCAAGCAGTGGAGTTCAGGCCAGTTCGATCTACTATAAGACATACAGAATCGGCATTAATCTGCCTAAGGCTGTTAAAATGACTAGAGACGGCAGACCTGAGCAAGTGACCATTTCCGGTATAAAGGGAGTTGCAGAAGTAAGCTGGGATGGCAAGAGAATCTTCTTCAGCAGCGTGGATGAGCGTTATCCGGGACTTCCAGGCACTGCAGGCCCAATAAACATTAAATATAAAGCCCTTGACGGCCAAGATATCGATATTACCGTTGATACTGTTACCTGGATGGAAGAACTGCCCGAAACAGCGCTTCCTACCAGACTGAGAGTGAATGAAGGCCAGGTCTGTGCGTTCGTTGACCCATGCGTCAGACCTACAAAAGTATGGGTGTTCTGGTCCAGCACCCGCGCAGGTAAGAGTGACCTGTATTATCAGACCATTAGCCCTAACTTCAGGGGCATTCTGTTCTAGATGATCTCCGGCTGTTTAATTAGTAGATGTAAACAGCCGGAAATTATATTATATTTAAGGCAATGCTTGTGTAGAACCAATAAAACCTGCATTTGCATTGTTATTTGAAAGTCTATAGTCGTATTCGAGCGCAAATTGCTTGAATTTGTTTGACACGTCAGCTTGTTTGATGTTAGGATTAGTTGGTAACCTCTGCTATATGAGGGGATAGGAAGACAGAGTATGAGCTCTATTAGCAAGTCTGCTCCGTCGTCCGTAGTGGGGCTAGACATTGGAACCGACACAATAAAGGTTGCCGAGGCAAAGCTCGCTAAGGACGGCATTCGGATCACTGGGCTAGGTGTATTGCCAACACCACCAGGTGTTGTTGATAACAGCGTCATAGTTGATCCTCAAGCATTGGGAGTTGCAATCAAGCAAATCCTCCGTGACAATGGGATAAAGTCAAAGAAAGTCGTTAGTTCCATTTCGGGACAGTCGTCAGTTGTCGTCAGGATTATAGAAGTTCCTAGAATGACTCCTAACGAACTAGCCGAGACAATGAAATGGGAAGTAGAACGGCACGTTCCGTTCTCGCCGACCGATATCCAGATGGACTTTGCACCCGTTGAGAAACCAAATATACCCCCGGATGCGCCAAATATGGAGGTCCTTCTTGCAGTGGCTCAGCGCGATGCAGTTGATGCTCACGTTAAGACTCTGCAAAAAGCGGGGCTTGATCCAATAGCAATAGATGTCCAACCGCTTGCAGTCAGCCGACCGCTGATTGATATGGCTAATGGTTCATTGCCGTATGTGGTTGGAGTCATCAACATCGGGGCTACAACGACGAGTGTGGAAGTCTTTGAGGGTGGGCAGTTAGCCTTCCCCGGACCACCGCTTCCCATAGCTGGCATTAATTTTACCCGTGCGATCAGCGATGCTCTCGGAGTACCCATGGAAGAAGCCGAGAGGCTGAAGAAGGAATTCGCTGAAGTCGATTTATCTGTTCTACAAACAGGCCCTGCGGACACAGGCTTCGATATGGGAGGCCAGGACGATTACGGCTATACGCCAGCGCCTGACGCTGATTCATACGACAGCTTTGTGCCCCAGGCACAGGATGTGCAGCAGGACGACTTCTCTCCATTCGAGTTGGGCACACAAGATGCGCCGCAAACACAACCAGTTGATCAGACATTCGATATATCCGGTGAGGATGTGTTTGACCTTGGTGGTGGAGCTGAACAGGCATCTGATTTCAAACCGGTATTTGACCTGGATGAACCTGAAGTCCCTACACCTGCGCCGGACGCAGGCGGATTTGACTTCGACATTTCGGACGAACAACCAGCTGCCCAACCAGTGGATATGGAAGCACAATCAGATCAGGTTTTCGTTCCTGAGGCTTCCGATTCCTACAGTTACCCACCGGTACCCGCTCCGGTACCGGCGGATGATATCCGCACTCAAGTAATAAATGCAATAGCACCCGTTCTGATCGAACTGGCAACAGAGATCAGACGTTCACTTGACTACTATTCGACCAGATATCAGATGCGGCCCGAGCAAATATTCCTGTGTGGAGGCACTGCAAGAATGTATAATCTGGACCAATTCCTGACTAATGAGTTAGGCATACCTGTCCAGGTTGCTAATCCTATGGCTAACCTTATGGTGCAGTGTCCGAAATATACACCGGATCATTTGCAGGAAATTTCGCCGTTGTTCCCGGTTAGCATTGGTCTAGCAATCCGGGAGATGCTGGAATAGCGCAGGTGGGGCTGCATAAAAATATGCAGCCATATCTATAAACCTGCTTGCGTGACCGGAGGAGTCGTTCAAGTTGTCTATGATTAAGATAAATCTATTACCGCCGAACATACATGAGGGCAGAGCAATAAAACGAATGATTGCACTGTTTGTGATATTGCTCGTACTCATCATCGGCGCAAACATGTGGTTCATCAGCTCAGTCAATAAAGAAAAAGCAGAATGGGCTGCACAAGCTGAAGAAGCTGAAAGGCTGCAAGCTGAAGCCAAAAGCTGGCAGGATAAAGAAGCTGCTCTGCGCGGCGAAGCAGCCATTATGGATGCCAAAGTCAAGTTCTTCGACGATGTCAAGCAGCATAATGATAAGTATCCTACCCTCTTTGAGACAGTGGCAAAGTGGACTTATCGCAAGATCACCTACTCGTCGCTGACGACTAATGGACAAGCTGTTCAAATGGAGGCCTTTGCACCATCTTTATCAGATGCAGGAAAGTATTTATTGAACCTGTATCGAGCCACGAATCTGTTTTCTAGTGTGGCAATATCGGGTGTCCCAGGATATCCAAACACAGGAGAAGGACAGGCGAGCAGCAGTAGTTTTGGATCCATGGGCGGTGGTGCAAACACCTTTGGATCAGCTCCACCGCTCGTAACTGGACCTAGTTCAGGTCCTGCAGGCTTTGGATCAGCACCTCCTCTGGTGACAGGTCCAAGTTCAACTGGATTTAATAGCGGCACACCGGCAATGCCGGGAATACCCGGTATGATTGGGCCTGGTGGTCCTCGTGGAACCAGTTACGGTGGGATGGAAGCAATCACTACAGGGGTTGACCGTGCAACATTGGAGAAAACCTTGAAAGGATTTAAGTTCAATGTGATGCTCAACCTGCTTCCAGATAAATATATTATTGCTCCAACTCCGGGAGGCGATGCTTCTGCAGTGCCTGGTGGTATGCCCGGTGGTGCACCTGGTATGCCTGGCATGGCACCAGGCGGTATGCCTTAGTGCATGAGTAGGACCTTGAGGTAAACTATGAGTAAACTACGTAAATTACACGTTGTAATAATAGGTGTTTTGGTCTGTATCATTGTCGGAGCAGGAATGTACTTCCTCCTGGTGAAGAAGGCAATCGAAGCAAGAGAGGCCGAAAAGACCAGATATAATACCGCTGTGACCAATGGTGGAACTCAGCAGAATGTCATAACTCAAAAGGCTAATTATGAAAAGGCCGTTGTCGAGGTTAACGAGACTGAGATAAAATACCAGAGATACATGCGAGCGCAAATGCCGCTCATAAGCCTTGCAGATCGCAAGACCGGTATGTTGCAGCTATGGCACGAGCAGTCAGAAGTTCTTGGCCCGCTCATTCTTTCGCACATACAACGAAGTGGAGTAAAGCTCTCTTCTGAGATAAAAGTTGATGCACCGAAAGCTAATCCAAATGAAATAATTGTTGGTGGTTCTCAACCAATAACACTGGATCTAGGCAAAATAAAGGTTGAAGGAGACTTCAAAACTATTATCAAGCACCTGAAAAGTTGGAACTCTTGCAAAAGACTTGCTATGATAGAGAATCCTGCGTTGGCAGGCAATAGCCCCAACCTGGCTTGTGAGTACAATCTTAAAGTCTTTTTGTTCCCTGCATCTGATCCAGGTGAGACTGTTCCGTTGGCTCCCGCAGCTGGAGACCAAAGTGGTATGGGCGGAATGCTTGGTGGCGGCATGCCTGGTGGAATGCCGAGCGCTAACTAAGCTCGGAGGTAAATTATGATGTGGATACTAAATAAAAAGAAACTTCCAATAGCAATGGTTGGCGTACTGGCAGTCATCTGTCTGGTGGTAATGACTGGCTGCGGTGGTGATTCAGAAGAAGCCACTTCAGATGCGTCAACAACAGACATGCCCAGTAGTACAGCAGTGTCCTCTGGAATGCCTGGTGCAACACCTGCTGGAATGCCCGGTACTACGCCATCAACACCAACTAACGTGACAGTACCTGGTGCTGGCTCTCAGACAGACGGAACGCAGATTGCACAAGAACCAACACCAAACCAGGAATGGAGAGAAGACCCGTTTGCAACGGATACTGGTTCTAAAAAGCCGTCCAAACCGCCTGTGCAGCGGCTGGAGATACCGATGCTTGGCAGAATATTCTCACCTCCTCCGCCACCGGCTCCTGCTAGTGCAGGACAAACGGTAGTGCCTGAACCACCAAGGCGAGTTGCGGGTATACTTTATGGTGATAGAGTCAATGCACTGATCCAGACACACAATGGTTTTGAGACTGTCAAACCTGGTGATAGGCTTATCGATGGGACAATCGTTGAGAGAATTGAAAGAGACCGTGTGATACTTCGCCCGGTAACAGGACCATCCAGGACAGTTGAAATTAGGCTGGCGGCTTCTGTGGTACCACTTGAGCCACCAACGACTACTACTCCTTCTGGATCATCCGGGAGACCTGGTTATCCTGGTCCGGGAGGTGGAGGACGTCCTGGAGGTTTAAGACCGCCGGGAATGTAATAGATATATAGGCAGATGGAACTAACACCGATGGCTCACAGTCAAATAATAATAGGCCCATCGGTACACATTATGTGTGACGATTCTTAGGAGGCGTCAAGGATGAAGAGATCAATTTTGGTAGGAATGGCCGTTATGCTGATAGCATTTTGTGCGTTTGCAGCATCGGCACAGGATGATTCTGGATTAAACCGTATTACACTGGAATTGAAGGACACGCCGGTTCAACAGGCTCTGGAAACCCTGTTCAGGGGTACGGGGCTGAATTATGTTGTAGATACGTCGGTCCAGGGGAATGTCTCAAGCGTCAGTCTTAGAGATGTATCGTTTGATGTGGCGCTCAAGATGCTCCTCAAGTCAGTTGATCCGCCACTTGTTTTCCGCAAAGATGGTGATGTCTACCTTGTTTCCGTACGTAAGGAAACACCAGCCGAAATAAATCAGCCGGTAATAGATACACCTGTTATCGAAGACATTGTCCCTCCAGATGATGTCCGAATGGAAAAAATTGCCCTGAATTTCGTAGATGCATATGATCTAAGAGCCATCATGGACGGTGAGGATATTCGAGACTCACAGAATGCCGGCTCCATGGGTAACATGGGCGGCATGATGGGCGGATTCGGCGGCATGATGGGCGGATTCGGCGGTGGATTCGGCGGCGTTAGTTACGGTGGTGGCTACAGCGGTGGTAGTTACGGTGGCGGATTCAGCGGCGGTGGCTACAGTGGCGGCTACGGTGGCATGTCTCGCTGGTAGAAAGATAGGTTTTAAGGGATGCTACTGCCTTTCCGGAAGAGGAACAATATGACTTTAATGCTTAGGTGGGGAAGCGAGAAACGTACCAGATCTCTTGCCATCGTTGGCCTGGTTATTTTGATCGCATGCTCTGCCGCAACTGTTGCGAGTGCAGCCGAACGGGGAATAATCCTTGATGTTCGCGATGCTCGACTCGCAGATATTGTGGTCATGCTGACCCAACAGAGCGGTGCCAGCATATGTCTCAACCCTGAGGTTGCTGACAAGCGAGTCACCGCTGTTATGTATGATAAACCACTTGAAATGGTGCTTGAACACGTTGTCAAGCACACTGCTGGGGTCGAATTCTATAAGACTGAAGATGGTACCTATGTAATTGGTGGACCAAAGCCTGCACTGGAACCTACACCGGTACAGCATGATCCAATGCCCACCCCAGTACAGACAGAATACGAAAGCCCCAAGATACGCACTGAGATTATCAAGCTCGTTCATAGTCATCCGTCCGAGCTTTTGATAAGCATGGGTATTCTACCGCCGTCAGAGAACCCGAATACAACCTTCCTTGGACTGAAGTATGGTGGAGTAATCGGAGTTCTCGATGAAGATAAGTACCGATTCGATAATCACCTGCCTGCAGATAGCAGAATATATATGAACTCTGGTGAAATCCAGATGGACACGGTACCTCCGGCAATCGACTCAGGATCCAGTGCGATCACAGGTGAAGCTGGACGTTCCGCATCAGAATACTATGGTTCTGCTCAGTATGCTGGCGCCGGAACAGGTAGACCAGGTGGCGGCTATAGCAGCGGCTACGGCGGCGGCACACCAGGATTACCTGGTGGTGGACGACCTGGCGGTGGTACTAGCAACACTGGCACGGGAACCAGTGGTGACGACACACTAATGCCTGAAGGTGTTAGAACAGTTATCCCCTACCCTCTTGATAACTCAATCATTGTTCGTGGTACTGAAGACGGCATTTCCGAGTTCAAAGAGCTTGTTTACCTTCTGGATGTCCCACCGAAACAGGTTCAAATCAAAGCTGAATTTATCGAAGTCAGTACAAATGATATCAAGAGACTTGGTATCGACTGGAGCCTTGAGAGACTTAACGAGACAATTACCACAGATTTCAACCCACAGGGTCTGGTACTTGTTGGTGTTCGGACTGGTAACCTCGCAGCCTCACTGAGAGCTGAGCTTACCAAAAACTCTGGTAATATCATTAACTCACCAATTATCTCAACAATCAATAACGAAGCTGCTGAGATACAGGTCGGTTCGAACATCCCGTTCTGGACTTCAGTCGTACAGAACCTTGGTAATGGCCAGTTGCTCACTACCAATGTAGTCAACTGGATGAACATTGTCACCTACCTGAGAGTTCTGCCCAGAGTTAATGGTGATGGTACGATTACCCTTACACTCATGCCGAGTGTTCAGGATACTGGTCGGTTCGTTGCTGCTCCTGGTGGTGACCAATCAGAGGTTCCTGAGTCCAGATATCAGTCACTTTACACTCGTAGAAGAGTTATGAACGGTGAGACTATCGTTGTTGGTGGATTTATCCGCAAGGACCAGTCCATCAACGAGACAGAAGTCCCGATCCTTGGCAGACTGCCGATCATTGGTCCGCTTTTCAGGTCCCAGTCGGTCCAGTCCCAAGACCGCGAACTGCTGATTTTCGTGACTCCGACAATCATCGGTGAGAAATCTGCAGGAACAGCGATTGGAGTTTCACCATCTCTGTAGAAGAGAAATCTTATAGGATTCTAGTGATAGTTTGTTAAATGTCTAAGGTCGGTTTGACTGACCTCAGGTAACCATTGTGGGGATTGCACTCCGGCAATCCCCATTATAATGTCTGGAGGAATGCCTTGTTCCGCTTCCTTACTGCCGGTGAATCTCACGGACAAACGCTGCTGGCCATAATTGATGGTGTACCGGCCGGATTGCAATTGATTCCTGAATATATTGACCGCGAACTGGCAAGAAGACAGAAAGGCCATGGTCGCGGCGGCAGAATGTCGATAGAAAAGGATAAAGTTACGATCCTCTCCGGTGTTCGGCAAGGCATTACTCTTGGCAGTCCCATTGCACTCGGCATTCCCAACCGTGACTGGCAGAACTGGTCGAAAATAATGGCCGTTGAACCTCAAGATGGCCTTACTGATGCCAAACAAGTATGGATCCCCCGCCCTGGTCATGCAGATCTTGCTGGAGGCATCAAATATAATCACGCAGATATGCGTAATGTTCTTGAGCGTGCAAGTGCAAGAGAGACGGCAGCTCGCGTCGCTGTTGGTGCAGTTGCCAAGCAAATCCTCAAAGAACTTGGCATTAAGATAGCCAGTCATGTTGTAAGTATCGGGCAAGTAAAAGCGAATCCTGTTCAAGCACCTCTGGACGAGATCATCAGTCGTTCAGAAAAATCTCCTGTTAGTTGTCTTGATCCAAAAGCTGAAACAGAGATGATTATTGCCATAGATGCTGCAATGGCAGATGGTGATACTCTTGGCGGCACTTTTGAAGTGATTGCTGAGGGATTACCGGTAGGTCTGGGAAGCTATGTTCAATGGGACCAAAGGCTGGATGCCAATCTGGCACAGGCTGTGATGAGCATCCCGGCAATCAAGGGAGTAGAAATCGGACTTGGGTTCAAATCTGCTGAACTACCCGGTTCAAAAGTCCATGATGAAATAGGTTACGGGCCGGAGGGTTATAAAAGGTTCACTAACAATGCTGGCGGAATAGAAGGCGGTATTACTAACAGTGAACCGTTGATAGTCAGAGCAGCAATGAAACCGATACCAACCCTCCGAAAGCAGCTAAAATCTATAGATACACGAACTAAACAACCGGCGCCTGCACATGCAGAAAGATCTGACGTGTGCGCGGTTCCGGCAGCCGCAGTTGTTGGTGAGGCGATGGTTGCCATCGCGCTCGTGAACGCTGTGCTCGTGAAGTTTGGCGGCGACAGCGTGAGCGAACTCATAGCTCACATTCAAGCGTATATAAAATAGAAGAGAGGAAGGTTACAGGGCGGTAACTGGCCCCCGCTCACGAACACGCGGCTACTTATGAAAAACATTGTATTAATCGGCTTTATGGGCACTGGTAAAAGCCGAGTTGGGCACATGGTTGCCCGAAAGTTAGGCTTGAAATTCGTCGATACAGACGATCTTATTGTCGAAAGACTGCAAATGTCGATCTCCGATATCTTTGCTCGCCTCGGTGAAGAACGATTTAGAGAGATCGAAAAACAGGTTATTGCAGAAGTGTCAGCGAAAGATAATCAGGTAATAGCGACTGGCGGTGGGGTTCCACTGATTGAAGAAAACGTTACCAATCTTAAGCGAAATGGTGTTCTTATCTGCCTGTCAGCAAATCCTGAGATTATCTACCGCCGTACTTTGCGCAGTGATACCAGACCACTGCTTCGCACGCAGGACAAGTTAGAAAGGATAAAAGACCTGCTTGAGTCCAGGCAGCTTTACTACGCTGTAGCTGATTACCAGGTTGATACTTCCTCTCGTCCTGCGAGTGCAGTGGCTAAGGAGATAGTAGAGTTCTATCAAGCTGATGGCAAAAGTTCAGGTTAATCTTGGTGAACGCAGTTATCCGATATTGGTTGAAAGCGGCATTCTCCCTCGAATTGGGGAAGAAATTGGCGCAGTCTGCCGTGGTCGTGCTGCGCTCATCGTAACCGAACCTGCTGTAAGTAGACTTTACTACAACGACGTCTCTGAAAGCCTGTCAAGAGCAGGCTTTCAGACGTTTCTGGCAGAGATTCCAGGCGGCGAAGAAAACAAAACGTTGGCTGTGGTTGCAGGGCTTTACGATAGGCTGCTTGATATCCGAATGGACAGAAGCGGCGTCTTAATCACTCTTGGCGGAGGCGTCGTTGGAGATATTGGTGGTTTTGCTGCCGCTACATATATGCGAGGTATCGACTTCATTCAAATCCCCACTACCCTACTCGCCCAGGTTGATGCAAGCATCGGAGGCAAAGTGGGAGTAGACCTTCCACGTGGTAAGAACCTTGTCGGAGCATTTTATCAGCCAAAAATTGTTATAATAGATCCTGACGTACTGGTGACCTTGCCAAAGCGGCAACTTGTGAGCGGCTTGGCCGAAGTGGTTAAACATGGTATAATAGCCGACTTGGAGTTGTATAATTTTACCAGAAAAGAACCGGATGCGCTGCTTCGGATGGACAGAGACGCGCTGGAGTTCGTTATTGCACGTTCTTGCGAGATCAAAGCTGCAGTCGTAACAGCAGATGAAAGAGAATCCGGTCATCGCGCCATATTGAACTACGGCCATACAGTCGGACATGCCATAGAAGCTGTAACCAATTTTGCACAATATACTCATGGTGAGGCCGTTTCCATAGGTATGGTAACTGCCGCGCTTATTTCGGAAACTGCGGGATTAGCTGCACCTGGGCTTGCAGCAGATATCGCCGGCACACTCCGTGGATTGGAACTACCGATTGCAGTCAATCCTGACGTAAATCTCGACCTTGTTATCCAGGCAATGGTTTACGACAAAAAATTCGTGTCTGGCAAGCTCAGGCTTGTGCTTCCAATGCGAATCGGCGAGGTACGGATAGTCGATACAATCACTAAGACAGACGTAATTAACGCTCTGATAAAGCAGGCAGAATTGTTCGGGGAATAGATGCGGTAATGAAGTGGATTGTTGGTATTTGGAGTATAATTGTCTTAACGTTATATATTTCTGCATTTGCCTTGCCTCAAGCCGCATCTTTTGAGCGTTTTACACGTTTAATATATATGCTGGTCCTTGCTCTTAGCATAATCGCAGCAGCGATCAGCTTCCTGCGACCACAACATGGGAGTAAAGAATAGTGGAAAAATCGAAAGTAGCTGTACTTAAGACCAGACCGGAAACGGTTCTAGATGATATAAACCGGCTGATGAAAATGGCCGATTACGAAAAGCATCTTCCAAAGGATAAAGACACTATCCTTAAGATCAACATCTCCTGGCATTATTATTATCCTGCTTGTTCGACGACTCCTTGGCAGTTAGATGGTGTAACTAAGACCCTGCGCGAGTCAGGTTATAAAAACCTTATCCCTGCACAAAACAGAACAGTAGTAGTTGACCCCAAAGCAGGCGCTAAGAATAACCATTTGGAGTCGGTCATCGATAAACATGGACTGGAGTTCGTTTATCTTTATGAGGAAGGCTCTGAGTGGATTAAATATGAGCCTAAGAGCGAAATGCTTGTACTGGACAAAGTATTTCCTGATGGAATACTGATTCCAAAGATGTTTATAGACAAGAATGCGGTTCATTTGCCTACTCTTAAGACCCATGTCTTTACAACGATGACCGGAGCTATGAAAAATGCGTTCGGCGGACTTCTGAGAGAGAACAGGCACTGGACACATTCGGTAATCCATGAAACCTTGGTAGACCTGCTGGCTATCCAGAAAGAGATTCATCCCGGCATCTTCGCTGTTACGGACGGAACCATAGCAGGCGATGGCCCTGGCCCCAGAGCTATGGTACCATATGTCAAGGATTACATACTTGCAAGCGCTGATCAGGTAGCAATCGATGCTGTCGCCGCTAAAATGATGGGTTTCGATCCCTTGGAACTGAAATTCATCAGATTAGCGCATGAGAGAGGTCTGGGCTGTGGTGATGTCAAGGAAATCGAGATAGTTGGCGAAGATATATCAGATGTCAATTTCCATTTCCATGGAAAGCAGGAAACTTTCGCATCACGCGGCCAGAAATTGATTTATCACGGTCCATTGAAACCGCTGGAAAACATACTACTGCGCAGTTTCATCGCACCATGGTCGTATTATGCATCACGACTATACTACGATGGATACTGGTATCGCTGCATAGGCAAGAAGCGTGTGAAGCAGATGCTGGAAACTCACTGGGGCAAGCTCTTCCAGCAATATGGGAGATAACAGAATTGATTGGTCAGGTCGTTAATTACCGATATGAGATTCTAGAAAAATGTGGCGATGGGAATTTCTTTTCGGTATACAAAGCCAGAGATAAGGTATTAAACCGGCTGCTGGCAGTAAAAATACTGACTCCGCATTATGCGCAGAACCGAGAGTTTGCGGAGCGGGTAGTGGGCGAAGCTCAGTCATTAACTGATTTGTCTCATCCCAATATTGGCAGGATTCTAGAATCAGATTCGCAGGGTGATACTCACTTCATTGCTGTCGAGTATGTTCGAGGTATCAACCTTAAAGACAGGATTCGTCGCACAGCTCCGTTTGCTGTCTCTTATGCTGTCGATATCGCTATTGCCATCGCCAATGCATTAGAATATGCACATAAAGAAGGGATTGTACACGGCGATGTCAGGCCGCATAACGTCTTGATAAGCCCTGAAGGCCAAATCAAGCTTACAGATTTCGGCATGGCAAAAGCTTTGGCTGCATTCCCGAATATCCGCGAAGCTACAATACTCCGTTCAGTGCATTATATGGCACCGGAAGTGATTCGTGGAGAAACGCCTCAGCCTTCAAGTGATATCTACTCTCTGGCAGTTATGCTTTATGAGATGCTGACAGGTGCTGTTCCTTACGATGGACCAACATCGACAGCAATAGCAGCACGCCAGCTTCAAGACCCTGTTCCCTCTCCTCAAGTGCTTAACAGCGGAGTGCCAGGGGCTTTGAACGAAATAGTTATGAAGGCTATGCACAAAGACCCGGCTCAAAGGTTCTCCAGTGCAGCCGAGTTTGCTGAAGCACTCAGTAAAATCAGAGAATGGCTGCGCACAGGACAGACATCCAGCCTGCAGACAAAAGGTAAGAAGCCAGTTGATAATAAGGAGTTGATTTATGAACCAGCAGCGCAGTCTGAAAGTATATTCAAGACTGCAGCCATAGTGGCACTGGGTGTTATGGTCGTCGCAATTGTGACGGGAGTTCTTGCGGTCAAGTTTATGGGGCCTGGGCGACCTGAGCTGCCTGTTCCAGACTTACTTGGTAAGACTATAGAGCGCGCTCAAGAGGCTGCCGACAGGACCGGCCTTGAAATACGTGATATTAAGCAGGAATATAACGACGAATACGCAGCCGGGCAGATATTTATGCAGGACCCGCGACCAGGCGGAACCGTGCCCAAAGACGAACCATTTATACGAGTTTGGGTCAGCAAAGGGCCGAAACTAATACCTGTTCCAGATTTATCAGGTCTCAGGCAGTCTGAGGCTGCCCGCAGGCTTGTCGATGCAGGATTTACTTTGGGGCAGATGAGTCCGGAGTATCATGACTCAGTGCCTGTTGAACATGTCATAAGACAAAGACCTGTGGCTGGCCAGAAGTTGGAACCAGGTAAACCTATCGACCTGATAGTCAGTCTTGGTGCCAAATCTGAGGAAGATGAACCAATATTCGACGATGAAGAGACTACCACCGAACCGGATGAAACTGTATCGACTGATTCAGAGCCAAAAGCGCGCGAATTCAAGATAACTGCCAGTGTTCCATCAAATGCCCAGGAATCACAGGTTGTCAGAATCGTTGTTTTGGACGATTACGGCGAGACTGAGGCCTATAATGAGCCGCATGTTCCAGGGGCAAGGATCAGCAGAAATGTCCGAACATTCGGAAATGACGTCGAGATAAAAGTCTATGTCGGCGAAAAAATGGTAAAACACGTGATCTACTCAGGCAATCGGCTGGTACAGGATCGGAGTTATTGAGGTTAAGTCTAGCGTGGAAATAAAGATAGCGCCATCGCTTCTTTCTGCTGATTTCGCAAACCTGACTTCATCAGTGCAGGGCGCGGAACAGGGAGGAGCAAGGTATTTACATTTTGATATAATGGACGGTCACTTCGTTCCGAACATAACGTTCGGACCGATGGTGGTGAGTGCGCTCAGGCCGATTACACGAATGAATTTCCTGGTTCATCTGATGATTTATAACCCGGAAAACTTCATCGAGGAGTTCGTTAAGGCCGGTGCGGACTCGATTACTGTCCATGCGGAGGCTTGTAAGCACCTTCACAGGGTAGTTCAACAAATCAAATCTGCGGGAATAAGGGCAGGAGTCGCAATAAATCCGGCTACTCCGCTTTGTATGGTAGAACATGTCATTGAAGACATTGACCTTTTGCTTGTGATGACTGTGAATCCAGGATTTGGCGGACAGAAATTCATAGAGTCCACTCTGCCAAAAATCGCGCAAGCCAGACAGATGGTAAACGAGGCCGCACAAGACATAGATATAGCCGTTGATGGCGGCGTAGACATCAACACCTGCGGACGGATTGTTGAAGCAGGAGCTAATCTGCTGGTAGCAGGCAATTCGGTATTCAACAATCCTGCAGGTATCTCAGGAGCCATTCAAGCGCTTGAAGAATGTGCTTCCAAGAGTCTGTATACTAAGAGGTAAGATTGGTGATAGTCCGAGTCCTGATAACCACCGGGATCGTCATAGTGGCACTTCTGGTTATTCTGGAAATCCGGGGATGGTTGAACGGGACTCGGCAGATGTCGAAAGCACAAAAGGTTTATCGGCTGAGTGCAGGACTGGTGCTTGAGACCATTCTTGTGATGATCCTTCTTGGACGAACAATACTCGCCGGACTCAGTCCTGTAACACAGATTACTTATTGGACTGCTGCAATGGCGTTGACTTTTATGCTGATAGTAATTGCTCTCTTGGATGTTCGGGCTACACTTTTATACTATACAGAACGGCGAAGGGAAAGCTTTAGAGACCTTATAAGCGAGGAGAGACGAAAAGAATAAACGCGGAATTTTACATGCGACGTGCGCTGGCGCTTGCGAAGCGTGGCCGAACCAGCCCAAACCCTATGGTGGGTGCTGTTATCGTCAAAGACGGACAGATAGTAGGTGAAGGTTATCATCGAAAGGCTGGAGAAGCACACGCAGAGATAATTGCACTTGAAAAAGCAGGTGACCTGGCGCGCGACGCTGTTTTGTACGTGACATTAGAGCCATGCTGCCATTATGGCCGGACTCCACCATGCACCAAGGCCGTTATTGCATCGGGGATAAAAGAAGTCGTGGCTGCTATGGTAGACCCAAACCCGAAGGTAGGCGGAAATGGTCTAGCTGAACTGGAAGCAGCAGGCATAAAGACAAGTGTTGGACCTCTAGGTGATGAGGCTCGCAAGCTGAATGAAGCATATATCAAATTCATCACTACGGGACTGCCGTTTGTTACTCTCAAAGTAGCAATGACACTGGATGGCAAGATAGCTACCAGGACGGGAGACTCTAAGTGGATAAGCTGTGAGAAGTCCAGACAGGCTGTACACCGCCTGCGGGAGCGTTCTGATGCCATTCTGACCGGTATAGGCACAGTTCTAGCTGATGACCCGGAGCTTACTGCAAGGATTGGAGGAAAAGTCTCCTACCCTACTCGCGTTATCATGGATAGCCGCGCCAGAACACCGGTAAGCGCAAAAGTAATCAAACAGCCAGAAGGACAAACGATAATAGCAGTCACCGATGATGCTCCTGATGCAAATATTAGGAAACTGGAACAGGCTGGTGCGCGTATAATAAGAGTAGATAAAGCTGGCAAGCAAGCAAGTTTACCTGCTGTGCTGCAGGAACTGGGAAAAATGAAGCTGACCAGCGTGTTGATTGAAGGCGGTGGAGAGATTGCTGCAAGCGCGCTCTCAGCCGGCGTTGTTGACAAGGTAATGGCGTTTATCGCGCCAAAGATAATCGGCGGCCAATCTGCTAAGACAGCAGTTGAAGGGTCGGGCATCAGCGTTATGGCTGATGCCATCACACTAAAAGATGTATCTGTGCGGAAGGTCGAGTGCGATCTTCTTGTCGAGGGGTATCCGTGTTCACAGGACTCGTAGAAGAAGTCGGGACTGTTAAGTCGATTGTTCGCGGGGCTGGTGCAGAGATTAAGGTATCTGCACCGCTTGTGTCTGTCGGCACGGCTGTTGGTGACAGCATAGCAATCAATGGTGTTTGCCTTACAGTTACGAAAATATCAGGAGATGAACTGAGTTTCGATGCGGTCGAAGAGACCTTGTCGAGAAGCAGCCTGGGGAATCTCCGTTCCGGTTCTCTAGTGAATTTGGAGCGCTCTGTATCGGCAAACAGGTTGTTTGGCGGCCACTTTGTCCTGGGGCACGTCGATGGACTCGGTAATATTGTAAGTTTTGATAAAAGGCCTGGAGAAACAACTCTGGTAATACAAGCACCTGAGCAGATTATGCGTTATGTTGTTCAAAAAGGCTCTATTGCTATAGATGGTATCAGCCTGACAGTTGCATCATGTGACGACAACCAGTTCAGTGTTGCAGTCATACCGCATACCATCGCAAGCACCAATCTAAAATCCAGGCGTGTTGGAGATATAGTCAATCTCGAAGCCGATATTATCGGCAAGTATGTTGAAAAGTTTGTAGCTGCTCGGTCAGCAAGCAAGGGGTTAACGACCCAATTATTGGCTGATGCAGGTTTCCTGGAGGAATAATAATTGTCGGAACAGTTCGAATTCAGCAGCATCCCGGAAGTAATCGAAGACTTGAAGGCCGGGAAGATTGTCATTGTGGTAGATGACGAAGATAGAGAAAACGAAGGCGATTTCATAATGGCCGCCGATAAGATAACGCCGGAAGCAGTCAACTTCATGGCAAAATATGGGCGCGGTCTTATCTGCGTTCCACTGACTGAGGCAAGATCAAAACGGTTGGATCTGCCCCTTATGACGGAGCGCAATACATCCAAACATACTACAGCGTTCACAATAAGCGTTGATGCTGCAAAAGGAACAACCACCGGGATATCTGCTCAAGATAGAGCCATAACTATTAGAGTGCTGGCAGACCCGGAAGCATCTCCGGACGAACTCTGCCGCCCCGGACACATATTTCCACTTATTGCAGTGGATGGCGGCGTGCTTGTCCGTGCAGGACATACAGAAGCTGTCGTAGACCTTATGCATCTTGCAGGGATGCCGCCAGTAGGCGTACTTTGTGAAGTTATGAATGATGACGGCACTATGGCACGGGTACCGGAACTGACCGAGATCGCAAAACAGCACAACTTGAAAATGATGACAATCGCTGATCTCATAAGATACAGGCGGATCAACGAGAAACTGGTGCATAAATTCGCCACAACAATCATCCCTACTCCATTTGGTGAGTTTACTGCACATGGATATGAAACAACAATCGAGTCTAACCCATACATAGCAATGGTTATGGGTGATGTCACGGACGGCGAACCTGTACTGACAAGAATTCATTCAGGTTGTCTCACTGGAGATGCGCTTCATTCATTGAGATGTGACTGCGGACAGCAACTTGAGCTTGCCATGCAGAAAATTGCAGATGAGGGTAAAGGGGTTATTTTATATATCTATCATCATGAAGGCCGTGGAATCGGACTGGTCAACAAGTTGAAGGCATATGTATTGCAGGATCACGGCGCTGATACCGTCGAAGCTAACGAAATGCTCGGTTTTCCTGCAGATTTGAGAGATTATAGCATCGGCGCTCAGATTCTTGTTGACCTTGGATTAAAGAGAATCAGGTTGATGACTAATAATCCTGCCAAGTATGCAGGTCTGAGTGGTTATGATCTTGAGATAGTGGAAAGAGTTCCTCTCATTTGTGAGCCTAACTCAGCTAACAGACGTTACCTGAGCACTAAACGCGATAAAATGGGACATAAGTTATAATTACATCGTCTACTTCTTTTATAATAACCTTTGGATATTATAGAAGTAGCATCCTATCAGGTTTAAACGGCCTGGATAACCTGAGATAATACCTATTCTGGAGGTTCTGATGCCGAAGACGTATGAGGGAAAACTGCTTGCGACCGACCTTAAGTTCGGAATTGTCGTAAGCCGGTTCAATGAGTTTATTACCAGCAAGTTGCTAAACGGAGCACTGGATGCGCTCATCCGCCACGGAGCGGATGATGCCAATATCGAAGTAGCATGGGTGCCGGGAACGTTCGAGATCCCGCTGGCTGCTCAGAAGATGGCTGCGTCGGGCAAGTACGATGCAGTTATTTGCCTCGGAGCTTTAATCAGAGGCTCTACACCACATTTTGATTATATAGCTGCTGAGGCGTCCAAAGGTATTGCCCAGGTGGGATTATCAACTGGCGTACCAGCGATCTTCGGGGTCATAACTACTGATAATATCGAACAAGCCATTGAACGGGCCGGAACCAAGGCAGGCAATAAAGGATCTGCTGCTGCTGAGTCCGCTATCGAGATGGCAAATCTGATGAAATCAATAGGTTGATCATCACTTATAGAAGGATAACGCACCATGGGTAGATTTATAAGCTATATGCTCGTATTCGTCCTTGGATTCTCTGCTTGTGCAGTAGTGCTGAAGACGGTCTGGCCTGATTATGTAGTCTCAAGCACTCAGGACGTTACAACAGTCAGCGAATCACCTCGCAATGCACCGTTGGTTGCTCGTGATGGTAACAATTCGATTGCCAAAGCTGCTGCTAAAGTTGAAAAAGCAGTTGTCAACATCGACACTGAAGGTAAATCCAGTGTAGTCGGTGGATTCCAAGGGTTTCCAGGTTTCCCTGGTTTCGATTTTGGCCCACCGACAGAAGCAGTTCCGAAAGGACAGGCTTCCGGTGTAATTATCAGCCCTGATGGTTACATACTCACAAATAACCATGTAGTAGAAAACATGAGCAAGGTCTACGTCACGCTTTGGAACAAGAAGAAGTACGAAGCCCAAGTCGTTGGACGAGACAAAAAGACAGACCTTGCAGTCATCAAGATAGCTGCAAAGAACCTGCCAGCAGCTAAATTTGCAGACAGCAAACAGTTGAAAGTTGGCGATTGGGTAATTGCCGTAGGAAATGCACTAGGACTCGGCACTACGGTTACAGTCGGTGTAGTCAGCGCAACAGACAGAGGCCGGTTGAATATTGATGGTGCAGTGCTTGAAAATGTGATCCAGACCGATGCTGCTATCAACCGGGGCAATAGCGGAGGCGCACTTGCTGACATCAACGGTAACATCGTCGGGATAAACTCGGCAATTCTCTCAACTAATCCTGGCGGAGGGAATATTGGAATAGGGTTTGCAGTACCGAGCAATACAGCCAGTGCCATTGCCAACCAGTTGATTAAAAACGGCAAGGTAATCCGTCCGTGGCTTGGAATTGGATATATCTATCTTGATGATGAGTCTCGCAATGAATTATCAGCCCGGATAGGCAAATTGCCGAAGATCAATGGAGCGCTGATCCAGCAGATATATCAAGGAAGTCCGGCAGAGCGCGCGGGGCTTGCACCACTTGATATTGTTACTGAAATCAATGGAAAGAAAATTAAAAGCCTGGAGACGATCAGCGAAGAAATGAAAAAGGTCGCTGTCGGAGAGACTATTGAACTTACGGTAAGACATTATCGAAATGGTCAAACCAGCCGGATAGCCGTTAGAACAGCAGAGATGCCTCAAGGCCTATGAAAATCGGTGTTATCAGCGATACACACGGAAGAATAGATGCCTGGACAAAGGCTCAGAAGTTTTTTGAAGGCGCTGACCTGATTGTCCATGCTGGCGATGTTCTTTATCATCCGCCAAGGTTGGGCTGTATGGAAGGTTACGACATCCCGGCACTGGTTGAAGCATTGAACAATTCGCCTATTCCGATTGTAATTGCTCGTGGCAACTGTGATGCAGAGGTTTACGAGGAACTGCTCGAAATGCCTGTGCAATCACCTTATGCTTTGGTTGAGTTTGAAGGATTGAGGATTGTCGTCAACCACGGTCACATGCTCTCTCCTGAGCAGATGGCCGCTTTAGGTAAGCGTTTGCGTGCTGATGTGTTTGTATCAGGACATACTCACATTCCTGTGTTGGAAAAGACAGATTCTCTTGTCCTAATGAATCCAGGAAGCTCGTCTATTCCAAAGTATGAGTATAATGGCAAGTTAGTTGGAAGCGTCGGATTAATCACTGACAGCCACTACCGTATCATCAGCATAGATGATGGTGAAACGCTTTTTGAGCTTGCGAGATAACTCCAAGGGGCGCTGTTAAAGCGCCCTGTTTGCATTTTATTGGCCGCATCCCCTACTCCAACTATTCTGACCGACGGTATACATATACTTGCCCCGTCATACTGAACTTGATTCAGCATCTCCTACAATTATCCATTTCCGCACGGGGACGTGCGGTAAACCTTGCCCGGCGCGAGGACGAGCCGGGCAATCATAATCAATAGGCCGGATAATCATGAAATCCAACAATCATGAAATGCAATCATAATCAACGGGACGGGCAATCGGTATGTACTTAGTACATGTTAGTCTTTACTGAAGGTAAATTTCAGAAAATTCTTAAAACGAAATCAAGCTCAGTCACGCTCAATCACTCTGTAAGTTGAGCGTGAAATGAAGGTATAACCATTTCGTTTTACGGAATTAATATCGTCTGCTTCTTTTTCTCTCAAATGCTCTTATAGCTCTGTGAAGCTGCAGGTCTGTAATCCGTTCGTATTCCATCACTTTCTGGATAGACAGCCCAGGCTTAAGTGCACCAGGATTACGGTCAAGCAGGCGTGATTCCATTACCTCAGCTCTGGCAAGCCTCCACATGCATCGGGCAATGCGGTTCACCAATTGCTCCTCAACAGGATCACACGGATGGTAATAACGCGCGACTTCTTCATAGAATGGAACAAAGTCTATATTCAATTGTTCTGCAACAGCCTTGATTACATGAGGAGCTTTAGCCGTCAATCCATGCTTCAATGCGTTCATAGAACTGCGTGCTTTACCTTCAGGTGTCTTAGGTCCGGTTTGGTTAGGCATAATGATCTCCTTTAACTGTTAAGTGTTGAATTAAGTTCTTGTTCTTCTGCGTTTCTTGCTACTTCCGCGACAATATCCGCAAGCGTTTTCTCAGGAGGCATTATTTTAGGTATTCCGAACTGTACTTTGAGCAGCAGTGCAATGATACGGGCAGCATCTTCAGGATCACACTCCTGAAGATATGTTGGAAATGCCTCGATAACCTTTACCATCGTGCTGGTTGCAGCCTGTGCTATCTCTTCCTGTTGTTCAATAGTCAGCATTCGATTCTCCTTTCCAAATTGATAGAATTATTTGTTGTCCATAATTATAAGACAACAACTCGGCCAAAAAGTACAGAAAAAGCAGGTAAATTTTCAGGATATTATTGCGAACAGGTGTTTGCGTGGATTTGTGGGTGTTTTTCATCTGTATTTAAAACGCGAAGGACACGAAATTGGACGAAAGGCACGAAAGGCTATAGGTGGATGTGAGGTTGTTTCTTACAATCATCCGTTATCTGCAGTGATACTTTTGAGCGCGTATGATTATTCCCAATGGTCTTGAGATACAGTGGTAGAAGAGATCCATCATCATGTGCATCAATACTATGAGTTTACAGATGAATATTCTGCATAATTACATCGCTTTCCGCACGGGGACGTGTGGTAATATGCTGCCCAGCGTGAGACGGGCCGGGCAATCGAATTGAAATGCAGTGGCGGGCCGGCAATCAGGGGCAATCGGAGAGGACGAGCCAGGCTATCGGAATCGGATTTACCCCCCACTCCAACTATTTATAATCCAACTTGACCCTTTCACGCTGGTTGAGGTATTTGTCGATAGCCAGTGCAGCCATCACACCATCAGAAGCAGCAATAATAGCCTGCTTGATATGTGTGCAGGTAACGTCTCCGATTGCATATACACCGGGAACTACTGTCTGCTTTTCTTCATCCACAGCGACACAGCCCAGTTCAGTCAACGGTACTGCACCACCTAAAAATTCAGTTGTTGGAGCTGTTCCTGGCAGCAGTATGAATACGCCGTAGAGTGGGATTGTCTTCGATTCACCAGAGGCATCAATCACCCGTATTCCCTGAACAGCTTCATCGCCATAGATCTCCTGGAGCTTTGTTTCCAGATGGATTACTATCCGTTCGTTTTCTTCTGCTGACTGAACCAGTTCTTTCCAGGCCCTAAGTTGAGCACCTGGAGCAATTAAGTGGACGGTTTTGGCGAACCGGGTAAGAAACAGCGCTTCTTCGACTGCTATATCCGAGTCGCCAATCATTGCAACTTCCTGGTCTACATAGAATGCAGCATCGCAAGTGGCACAATAGGACACACCTCTACCTAAAAACTGCTCTTCACCTGGCACTCGAGCTTTTCGGCTCATCGAACCAGTGGCAATAACCACCGCTCGGGCAGCGAAAACACCTTCTTGTGTGTACACCAGCTTCGGTTCCACTTCGAAATTGACACCTACAGCAGTAGTCCGAATGAATCTTGCACCGAAGTCCTCTGCCTGCGCTCTAATTGTGCTTAGAAGCTCTGCACCATTCACTTCACCACGCACTCCAGGATAATTGGCAATGCGTGATGTGCTCGCTAAAGCGCTTGAAGCGGGTGATTTATCTAAAACGACCGCAGACAGCTTCGCTCGGGCCGTATAGAGCGCACAAGAAGCTCCAGCAGGGCCTCCGCCAATTATTACGACATCGTATGAATTATCAGGTATGCTCAATTGATTATCCATCTTCCTCCAGATTTGTCTATTGTTGTGTTTATACCCGAATCAGCTTCTAACTGAACAGTAATTTACTTTATATGAATTAAATCTGAATATTACAGAAAGACTCACAAAAAGTATCAGTCAATGATTGATGCAAACCGGCTGCTGTTCTTATGCGTATAGTCCATATAGGAGGAAAATTTACCTCAAAATCAAAGTAGTTATAAGATGAAGCAGGCAGGCCCGTTACTGCCTAAGCTTATGTATCACTCCAAGGAGGATAATATGACGGTACTACGGCGTATCGTGCTTGTAGCACTGGTTTTAGTTGCTGCAGGAGCGTTCGCAGCAGAAAACCAGGTCACGGAAACGGTCTTACCCAATGGACTTAAGGTCCTTATCAAAGAGGTTCATTCCGCACCTGTATTCACTCACCAGATATGGTATAAAGTAGGCTCGCGCAACGAGCACACCGGGATAACCGGAGTGTCTCATATCGTCGAGCATATGCTTTTTAAAGGCACTAAGGAGTATGGTAAAGGCCAGTTCTCCAGTATCATCCAGTCTAAAGGCGGCCAGGATAACGGCGGCACATCATCTGATTACACTCTCTATTACCAGTTGATGTCTAAAGACCACCTGGAGCTTGTAATCAAGCTTGAAGCGGACAGGATGAAAAATGCGTTGTTCGATCCGAAGGAATTCGAGGCAGAGAGGATTGTAGTCCGCTCTGAGCTTGAAGGTAATGAAAACGATATAGATACAGTGTTCTACCAAACCTTGCAGGCCGTTGCATACCAGGTGCATCCATACAGATGGCCAACCATCGGCTATGTTCAGGACGTAGAAAATGTCACCCGAGATCAAGCATATAATTATTATCAGACATACTACCAACCAAATAACGCAACAGTTGTTATTGTTGGCGATGTAGACACCCAGGCTACTTTGGAGCTTGTACGTAAGTATTATGGCTCGATACCAAAGGGGCCTGAGCCTCCAAAGGTGCATCTTGTCGAGCCAAAACAGAATGGAGAGCGCAGGTTCGTATTGGAGCGGCCTGGAACTGCAGCAAGGACGATGATTGCGTATCATATCCCTGATATTTCTCATCCAGATGTTTTCCCGCTGATGATGCTCGATCAGGTTCTGTCAGGCGGTCGCAGCGCCAGGCTGTATCAGGCTTTGGTAGAAGGCCAGCTTGCCACATCTGCCTGGTCCAGTTCATATCCAAGGAAAGACCCTGGATTGTTTACTCTGGGCGCTACCGGTAGTGAAGGTGTAACAGCCGCGCAGCTTGAACAGGCGCTGCTCGATGAAGTAGAGAAAATCAAAGCTGCTCCACCTTCCGAAGAAGAACTGACCAGAGCAAGAAACCAACTGGAAGCATATCTGGTCTTCCAGAACGACAGTGTCACGCAACAAGGCGAATTGCTGGGATTTTATGAGTCAGTAATATCCTGGAAATACCTTGAGACAATACTTCCAAACGTAAAAGAGGTCACTCCTGCAGATGTGCAGAGAGTAGCAAACCAGTATCTTACCAAGGAAAACCGCACGGTAGGATGGTTTGACCCTGTTAATAGTCCAACAGCAGGGACCGGGTCAGGTGTTGGCGCACCTTCTGAGTATAATTTCAAGAACCCGATGGAGATGGAAATAGCCTATTACAAGTCTCCCGGAAGTATTGCCACACCCAGACCTATCGAAACGGTTGTTAACGCTAAGACTCCCACCAGACTGCCTGAATCAGGCGCTAAGGCTGTAGAGCCAAAGAGGACCGTCCTGAAAAATGGGATGGTCGTGATAGTCCATGAGAACCACAGCAATCCGACTATTGCAATCCGTGGAACACTGAAAGCTGGCGGTTATTTCGACCCAGCAGGCAAAAATGGACTGGCTTCCTTTACTGCATCCATGCTGGACAGAGGCACAACCAAGAGGTCTTCACTCGATATAGCCAATGAGCTTGAATATGTTGGGGCCAGCGTTGGTGTCAGCAGTGATACCGAAGCTGTCAGGTTCTCAGGCAAGTCTCTATCCAAGGATTTCAACCTGGTCCTCGATATACTGTCAGACCAGCTAAGGAACCCATCGTTCCCGCAGGAGCAGATAGATAAAGTCAAAGGTCAGATGATAGTGGGCCTTCAGATGGAACAGGAAAGTCCACAGCAGCAGGCAGGACGTGCTTTCTTGCGGGCTATCTTCCCTGAAGGGCATCCATCGAGACCGCAGACACTTCAGGAAGACGCTGAGGCTATTCAATCGTTCACCAGAGACGATCTGATAACCTTCCATAAGAAGTATTATGGGCCTGAGACAACCGCTATAGTCATTGTTGGCGATGTCGACTTCGATGAAGCTGTCAAAGCAGTCGAGAATTACTTTGGTGATTGGAAACCGACAGGTACGCCTGCAAAAATGGAGTTCCCGAAGGTCCAGCTCGCTAAATCATCATCAACACAAGTCATAGAGATGCCTGATAAACGGCAGGTTGATGTATTTTACGGTCACGCCGGTCAACTGAGAAGAAGCGATCCGGATTTCTACGCGGCGGTAGTGGCAAATCACATACTCGGCGGTGGCGGCGGACTTGACAGCAAGCTTGGAAAGCACATCCGGGATGATTTGGGCCTTGTTTACTCCATAGGAAGCGGATTCGATGCCGGCTTGGGTGATGGCCCGTGGTATATGGGCTTCGGTACTAATCCTGAGAATGTGGACAAAGCTAGCGCGGCCGCAGATAAGGTCATCCGCGACTTTATCAAGGATGGTCCAACAGAGCAGGAGTTCGAGGAAACCATAGACTACATAACAGGCTCATTCCCAATCAGGCTTGAGACGAATGATGGTGTTGCCGGAATCCTGTCAGCAGCGGAGTTCTACGGGCTGGGAATGGATTATATCCAAAAGTATACGTCCTACTATCGGGCTGTAACCATAGACCAGGTCAGAGAAGCTGCGGAAAATCACTTCCATCCAGACAAAGCAACAGTGGTAATAGCTGGACCGTATAAAAAGCAGTAGACAGTCGGTTTTACATTAAATACCAGTATGGGCCGGAACGGCAACTCCGGCCCATAATTGTAGATCATTTAGATGAACACCTGTGATCATTAGCGTTAGGTATCTAGTCATCCTAAACTGTGATCTTCCAACATGTCACCTTCTTTGATACACACCGCAACATCTCGGATGTATCATTACCCTCATTCTCTGCATCAAATAATCACTCAGCCAGCCCAAGTATCAGGGATATGCGTCTGATACCGTTTTTTTATCGCCGCAGCCCTTACACAACTCTTATCTGTAGTCCTTGACTTCCTCGTCTATCGAAGTACCTTCTTCCTTATCATCTATCCGAAGCTCTGTAAAGAACCTGTGCACACCCTTGTTCCGAACGGCATGATGAGCACGTTTTATCGTTTCCAAAACCTGGTCTAAATCTCCCTCGATAGTCGTACCCATAGCATCAACCTCATATTTGAGGCCTGATTTCTTCACTTCATCTACCGCTGCATCCACATACGGCTTCATTTCACCTTCTACCATCGGTGTAACGCTGAATTCTGCAACTACAGACATTTTAAGCCCTCCATGTACAGCAAAGATAGTTTTCGGACAAGGTAAAACCTTTCCAGAACTATAGAACGAGTACCCTCAGCCGAATGCTTTGAAACTAATGAAATTCACCTCTCGATGACCCTGGTATAAATGCCGGTTTTACGTCAAAGCCACGTTTGACGCTCGTAATCAGGGCAATCACACCGATAATCTATTGCGAAATGACAGCTACTAAAGGAATAATACGCTTGGCGACACGGCACCGGATACCAGTTGAACGCGCCACAGAACCTTGCTTCCGTGTTATCCTCTGCCGACAGTCGTGCATTTACGTATAGCCGAAGGGGGTTATCCAAAACGTGCTATCACAATTGTTTGGCAAAGATACGGTAGTAGGCATAGACATCGGTAACAGCCACATTAAGGCTGTCGAAGTCGAACCCTGCGGTACCGGCTTCCGGTTGGTGAATGCAGCTCTTCAAGTTACTCCGCTGGACTCATGCCGCGATGGAGTCATAACCAACATCCCTGATGTTGCCCAGGCGATAAGAACCCTCTTACGCTCAGCAAACATACGCAGCACAGGAGCAGTCGCAGCAATTTCAGGGTCCCAGGTAATTGTCCGGCAGGTGCAACTTCCCAAGATGTCTGAAGCGAGCCTTCGCAAGTCTATCAGGTTCGAAGCAGCCAAGTATGTTTCCGCATCGATGGATGACAGTGTGGTTGAATTCGAGATTCTGGGTGATGTCGAAGGCACTGACCAGATGAATGTAATGCTGGTAGCTGCACCTAAAGACCTGGTAGAAAGTCGAGTCAGTGTGCTTGAGGCCGCTGGTGTCGAGCCTATCGCAATAGATGTCGAGGCATTTGCAATCATCCGTGCACTCGTAGATTGCAACAAGACACAAGATTTCACATCTAAGACGATAGCCTTGGTTGATATGGGCGCAAGCCACACAGATGTCAACATCGTCTCCGGCGGAACATTCGCACTAACGCGAAGTATCCCAATAGCAGGAGAAAGCTTTACAAATGCTATTAAGACTCTGACAGGATTCTCTTATGACGACGCTGAAAGGATGAAGTTTGAGATGGCCCTGCAGGAGTCAATCGACAAACTCTCATCCGGAGATGTTGAAAGCAAGTGTTGGAGAGTAGTGCAGCCGCTTCTGGATGAACTACTTAGAGAAATCCGCAGATCGATCCATTACTACCAGTCCCAGTTCCCAGAGGGTGCTGAACAGGCATCGGTCTCGGAAGTTGTCCTTACAGGCGGCACAGCGCGTATGCCCGGAATGGCAGCTTATGTGTCGTCCAAATTGAACGTCCCTGTTGAGATTGGCGATGCCTGGTCCAAAAACCAGATAAGTCTTGGACGTTTCACACAGGACTTTGCAGATGATTATGGCCCGGTGCTTGTAGTAGGCACAGGGTTAGCACTGAAAGAGGAGATGACTCGAGCCAAGCAGCGACCGGCTGCCTGAGCGGGAAAGGAGCTCAAGACATGCCCTCAATCAATATGATTGCGCCCAGGCGTGCAGAGAAAAAACGTCTGGAACAAAACATTCGAAGGCTGTTGGCTGTTATTGTAGTTGAGGTCGCACTCATAGCTGTCCTTGCAGGTTTCCTGTTTTCTCAGAATTGCAAGACACGCTCGAGGATTTCTGACCTTGATGTCCAGCTTACCAAGCTGCAGCCAACAGTAAATAGAATTCAGGAGTATGAGAAGGCAACCAGGGACTTAGGACCAAAACTTGAAACGTTAAATGCGGCAAAAATAGAGACCACAAGATGGTGCCGCATACTGAATTCACTCAGTAGCAGTATGGCTGATAAGACCTGGCTTACCCGAATCGCAACAGCACCACCACAGCCGGCTGATACCAATATAATCGTAAGTTTGAACGGGGTAGCAGCTACTCAGGAACTGGTGGGATTGACAATGCTCCAAATGCACGATACCGTCACCGACTTTGATGATGTTACATTGCATTATACGCAAGAAATGTCTACAGGTCGGGTATCGGCAGTGGAATTTGAGATGGCTGCTTCCATTAAACTGCCGGAAAATGCGGAGAAAGAGAAGGTGGATAAGAGTTGAAAACCCCCACCATTAGACCTACAACAGGAACAATGACAGTGCTGGCTATTGTTGCTGTGCTTCTCTTCGTGACCGGAATCCTGGTTTATTCAGTTGGTTCCAGAAACCAGAGAGCAGCCACAGCACAGTTGCAGAACAAGCAGAAGCAGGTAGAGGACAGCACAAAGATCGCAAAGCGGCTTGCAGATGCTCAGAACGCTTATCTGAAGTCCAAAAGTGAAATAGCGATATTAGAGACATCCGTATCAACACAAGCCTATGTCCCGACGCTCCTTGGACAGCTTGAGCATCTTGGCAAGTCTCATAATCTGAAGGTAACATCAGTCAGACCGCAGCAAGCTCCAGCACAGGCACCAGCACCTGTAAAAAAATCGGAAGGTGAATCATCTGACGAAGCTAAGAAA
>JAKPFN010000128.1 GCA_029551395.1 Armatimonadota bacterium
GGGGTTGATCGATCTTTACAGGTTTGACCTTGGAATAGATCAAAACCATATCGTTCCGCTTGGACACAACAGTACGCGGAACTTCTGTATGATGACAGGTAATGAACCTCGTTACAGCGATCATACTGCCTATGCCATTAACTCAAAACTTCATAAACGATGTGGGTATTTTGGAGAGTATCTTTATGATGTGCCCCGGACGTGCCGTGTTAGACTATTAGATGCGTATCATAAACCGATACCAAACGCAACGATCAGATTCTACCAGAATCACTGCCACGAGTTTAACCCTCCTGCCGATTTTATAGGTATCACGGATGAAGCAGGATACTTTACATTGCCAAATCGCACCTGTTATGGGGAAACCACGACCGGTACAGGCCATACTCTTCATGATAATCCCTGGGGCTTGATATACGTTGTCGGTTTCAATGGTACATTCCTTTGTGAAATAACTGTTGACGGTCAGACTGACTACCAGTTCATGGAAATCCTGCCGTTTAACGTTGCTTACCGGGCAGGACACACGCAGTCCTATACATACGACCTGCAGACTACCATTTTACCGGGTGGAAAGGTTACTACAAACAACCTTTACGCCATCAAAATGATCTCTCAGACGGAAGGCTACGCTGTTGGAGCAGATGGCATTATCCTTATGTGGGATGGCAGCACTTGGGCTCCAATGTCCAGCCCCACTAATAGAACCTTGAGAGCCATCGATGCTAAAGAAGGTCTGGTTTGCGCTGTAGGTGATCACGGGGCAGTACTTATCAAATCGGGCAGTAGTTGGATAGCCAAGAATTTCGGACCTGATGTATACTTCCGTGCCTGCGCGGTTGCTTCTGCTAATACAATCTACATCGGTGGACTCAGCGGCGCTTTTTATCGAAGCACAGATGGCGGGAATAATTGGACCAAGCTAAACGTCACTAACAAGAACATTTACAGCCTGAGTTTCCTCAACAATACCAAAGGAATCATGGGTATTGATGATTGCATCTATTATACAGGCAAAGCTGGAATGACATGGAGTCGTGCTAGTGGAGACTTTGTTGCCGCACCGATAACAGGTTGTTGTATGGTTACAAGTTCCGAGGCTTGGGCGTGTAATAACACAGGAGATATTCTAAAAAGTACTGACGGTGGTATGACATGGACAATGGTACTCGACTGTGGCCCAGTTGAAGATTGGAAAGCCATAGATATTAAATCCGGTGGGAACGGTTGGTGTGTAGGTGGATTCCACGAGTACAACTACAATGCAGTATTACACAGGTTGCAAAACAGTAAGGTGTGGGTCGATCCTCTCACAGTTTATGGACAAAGTGATGAGATTTACGGAATCTCTTGCCTGTCAGGAAACGATGCATGGGCAGTTGGTGAATCTGGATTGATAATCCACCTGGTTGAATCTAACGCTGCAACTTATCTACCAGCTTCCATCAGCGAAACAAAAAATAAATCCAACGGAACTGCAGTGACAATGAGTGGATCGGCTGTTACTGCATCGTTCCCTGGAAGTATTTACGTCGAAAGCACTGACAGGACTTGCGGGCTAAAGGTGCTGACTGATCAGTATGTAGCTCCGGGATCTCTGGTAAGTGTTGTTGGAGTGCTGGACACTGTTGGGCTTGAGAGAGTGATAAGGTACGGTGATGTCACTGCTATAGGTTCTCATGAGATAAAGCCTCTTGGTATGACTACGAGAAGTATCACAGGATCAGCATCTGATTTAGGCTTGAAGACCATTCCTCTGCTTGTTAAGACCTGCGGAAAGGTCTCTGCAAGAGGATCAGGCTGGTTCACTTTAGATGATGGCTCAGGAAGAGTAGATGCTTCTGGCAATCCTGGCGTTAAGGTTCTCTATACCGGTGATCCACCTCTTATAGATGATAGAGTGATGGTCTGCGGCATCAACAGCTTCGAGACTGTCTCCGGTACTACGTATCCGGTTATCAAAGCAAGGAATGAATCGGATATTCAACCTGCTGATTAGTTAAATCGGGCTGCAGTGGCGCATCATGTTCCACTGCAGCCTACTAATAAAAAATCCGTATAAGTACCTATTGGCAGTTGAGCGCAGGCGGAGTAGAATGAATCTGGCTCCTTCGGCAAAGTCCGAACTTAAGTACTCGGGAGGTCCGGATTGAACGCTGAACGTGCGCTCAACGCTTTCTTACGTAAACCTACAGATAGAATTCCTCATGGGGAGATGATCTCCAACCCGGATGCAATCCAGCACATTACAGGCATCGATCCATGGGAGAAACCACGCTCGGCTCAAAAAGCACTCATCGAAAGATACGCAATCGACGTTTGGCAGTTGCCTGAAGATGATACCCCTATAGAGAAAATCGACGACTCTTCTGATACCTACGAAGATGAAGAAGGCCGGAAACAGGCCAGATGGGGACAGGAGAAGTCCTGGCACTGGGACTGGGGCAGAGAGTTCAAGACGATAGATGATGTGCTGGCTTATCAGCCTCTTGAGCATATGGATAAACGCGATTTGGAGCCTGTAGGGCTTGATCTGACTCCATCAGTCGATGAACTGGCTGCTCAGTTTCAGGAAACACTCGATAAGCGCCGGAAAGCTAACGGAAACCTTGCCCTAGCACACGGCGGGTTCTATAATACGATGTTCATGTGGCCTCTCTTGACTTTCGGATGGGAACTGTTTCTTGAACTGGGCGCAGCTTATCCTGATGAATGCGAAAGGTTGATGAAAGACTTCTCGGAACTCTCCAGAAAGGTGTTCAAAGCCTGGGCCAAGACTGATCTGGAGGTGTTTTCAAGCCATGACGACATCTGCTTCCAGGCTGGGCCGACTTTTTCCCCTGCATGGCTCAGGAGGTTCATCTATCCCTACTACGAAGAGTTCTGGGGCTATCTGAAAGATGCAGGAAAGACTGTGTTTTTCGTCTGCGACGGCAATGTTGACCAGGTAGCTGACGATGTTATCGCATGCGGTGCCGATGGCATACTCTCTGAGCCTTATACCAACTGGCGGGAATATGCCCGCAAGCATCCAGATAAGATTCTGATGGGCGATGGCGACAACCGGATCATCAAAACCGGCGACAAAGACGCTATCTACAAGATGGTAAAGGAAATGGCAGACTTTGGTAGAGACCTGCCGGGTTACTTCTTCTGTGTGAGCAATCACATCACCTATGACCTGCCTCCAGAGGGCGTTAAGCACTATTTCGATGCTGCCGAACTGTATGGCAGAAGATGATAAACAAGAACTCATAAGCGTTTGTTCATGCCAGCGTGTATTAAAGTCGATTTTGCAAGCAGATTGGCGTTATCGACCGCTTATTCCCTTGACCCAAAGCGGCCTCCGACCTATAATAATATAGTCAGCGCGGAGGCGTGCCTGAGTGGTTGAAAGGAGCGGTCTTGAAAAC
>JAKPFN010000156.1 GCA_029551395.1 Armatimonadota bacterium
AAGGGAGTCGACGCCAATGGGAATGTGATAGGTGAGCATAAACCGACCGGTCTAAGACCGAAATTCATCAACCGATTAGCTAAGGAGGGTATCGAGCTTCCAATGGACTGCTTCCGGATTTGGGGAGAGAGGAGGAAGTAGCTTTGCCATACTACATTCTGTTTATTCCAATAGCGTTTGTTGCAGCAGCATATCTATTTTATGTCCTTATCGATGCGCTATGGCTGAAGCCTTTGAGGATACGGCGGCGGTTGGAGTCGGTTGCTGCTGGTAGCAAGCCAGATGTTACTGATGATAGAACACCTGGCGATGGAGATGATAAACTACCGACAGTTGCCAGATTGCTCTCGAGCCAGGGATTTGCCGACAAACTCCTTATGATGCTTCAAAGAGCAGGTCTAAAACTCCGGCCAAGTGAGTTTATCGGTTACATTGCTGGTGTTTCCATTGTTCTGGTACTGTTGGTATCAGTGATATATCCCTCATTCTGGGCGATACTGACAGCTATGG
Source organism: Armatimonadota bacterium (assembly GCA_029551395.1). GTDB lineage: Bacteria > Armatimonadota > UBA5829 > UBA5829 > DTLH01 > JAKPFN01. Next base: position 511 of record JAKPFN010000156.1, read on the forward strand.
CACTGGGTGTGTTTGTGCCTGTGGTTTATATTAGGGTTTTGCAAGCTCGAAGGCTGGCAGCTTTTGACAGGCAGCTTCCTGATGCACTTACCATGATTAGTTCTGCAATTCGTAGTGGTTACAGTTTCCTCAGAGCAATGCAGATGGTTGCTGAAGAGATGCCGGTACCGATATCTGAGGAATTCCAGCGAGCATTGAATGAAATCAATGTCGGTCTGCCTCTTGATGCTGCTCTTAACCGGATGGTCGTGCGTGTGCAGAGCTACGATTTGGAGTTGGTAGTGACTGCTGTTCTGGTTCAGCAGCAGATTGGAGGCAATCTGGCTGAGGTTCTGGAGAATATTTCTTCTACCATACGAGACAGAGTCCGTGTCGAAGGCGAATTAGCAGCGCTTACAGCCGAAGGAAGGCTGTCTGGTCTGATTCTGGTAATCATGCCGTTTGTGATGGCAGCAATTATCTGGTCGTTAAACCCGGATTACCTTCGGATACTCATTATTGAGCCTTGGGGCAAATGGCTGATAATCGGCGGATTGACCTTGCAGGGGATTGGAGCACTTATAATCAAACGGATGCTTATTTTGGATTACTAGCATTATATATTCGTTGTTTCAGGACATTATATCCGAAACCTGCCATTATAAACGAGCAAACAGGGGGTGATCCAATGCTTTTTCTCATCTCCATATTATCATTTTCGACGGTTACTCTTCTGACGCTGGGTATTGCGATGAAAGGCGAGCGTGCAATCCTGGCCGAAAGAATTGAAAACCTGAGGCTGTTGATGGACCAGGATATAGAGACAGTTGCTCCTGAGTTGGTTCAGCCGTTCAGTATCCGCGTTCTGAAACCTTGGCTTGCGAGAATTGCAGATGCCTTCACTCGCAGAATGCCTGCCAACGCGCTTGCTGCTATCGATGCAAAGCTGGAGCAGGCTGGCAGCCCTTGGAGGCTTAAAGCAGCGGAGTATGTAGGGCTGAAAGTGTTGGCTGTTGTTGTCTTTATAAGTTGCGGCATTGCTTTCTTTGTCCTTTCAGATATGGTATTCATCTACAAGCTTTTAGGGCTTTTGGCTGTAGGTGTAATAGGGATATCCCTGCCTGATTCACTGCTTATGCAGTCGATACGTGAGCGGCAGAGGATGATAAGACGGTCACTGGCTGACTGTCTTGACCTTCTGGTAGTCTGCACTGAGGCAGGACTAGGGTTTGACCAGGCAGTAGCCAAGGTTGCAGAACGAATAAGAGGCCCTTTGGCTTACGAGTTCCGTAGAGTGCTTCAGGATATGTCAGTTGGCCGCAGTAGAGCCGATGCGCTTCGGGCAATGGCAAAACGGGCAGACCTCCCGGAGTTGACAGCCTTTGTCGCTGCGATACACCAGGCAGACCAACTGGGTGTCAGCATAGCTCATGTTCTCAGAGTCCAGGCAGATAGTATGAGAAGCCAGAGGAACCTTCGGGCACGCGAAGCCGCTGCCAAACTGCCGGTTAAGATGCTTTTCCCTCTGGTATTCTGCATATTCCCGGCTATCTTTGTTGTTATTCTCGGCCCTGGCGCTATTCAGGTCTTCCGCGCGCTAGGCCATATTGGAAACTGACCTCCAAAAACAGACAGGCCTGAGGAATTTCCACAGGCCCGATGTCTCGATATCTGATGTTCTTTACCAGGCAGTTCTGATAGTGTAAGTTATCACTGTCTCACCATCTTTAGGAACAGTTATTGGAAACTCAATGGTATGAGCATCTTTCTTGATATATTCGTGGCTGGACTTGGTTACTTCCCAATCTGACCACACATGCTCTACAACCTTAACAGTAACCGGTGTTTCCTTGTGATTTCGGATTTTAACCTCGAAACTTTCTTCCACTACATTGTTTGCCAGTTTCCTGTAGTCGGTTCTCTTATAGTCTCCTACTACATCGAAAGCATCTCCAATATATAGGCGGATTTTCTCATCTTTAGGAGTATGGTCTATCATATCCTCTCCGATGAACTGCTGTCCGCCTTTGTCATCCAGCTTGTAAACTCTAACCTTACCAGCAGGAAGCGGCATTCCCATCCGGTTCTCTTTGGAGTTCTTGACCTCCAGCACAACGTTTACTTTGTGATAGTCAGAGGTGTCCCAACCGCTGCCAGGGTCACCATTTGTCCTGCCGGGATACCACCATCCACGGAACCACTGGCCTCGAGCGTCGTATATAAACTCTTTGGTTGTCTGAGCGCCGGTAGCATTCAGTAGCGAGAGTTGCTTGGTTTCATTGTCTCTGATGGTTGTAGGCCGCTCCATAGTATACATGTGATACTCAAAGAAGCTCTTCTCCACAAATTGCGGTGCTGCATCAGCCACTACTGACTCTAACATCACCTTGCCAGCATAACGAGCCATACTTGCATCCTGTACTCGTCTGACATCGCCTGCCATAAGAGTCAGTTTAGCATCTGTGTAGGTTGCGCCGCTCTGATTATTGAGAGTGACCCATCCTCCAAGGTCAAGAGCAGTGTCATCTTCGTTTATCAAGGCGACATAGTCGGCTTTCCATCCAAGCCCATCAGTAATGTAGCTTATCTGTGCGTCCTGGTTTCCATCAACTTCAGACCTGAGCAGCCAACTAAGTGTGGGTTTAGGATGCAGCCCTTCCGGCATCTTCTGGAGTCTCATTTCACCTTGAGGATTAAGCGTTATCATTCCATCCTCGGTCAATAGCACCAGGCCGCCGTTGGAAATCGGTGAAAGAATAGTCCCTGTCTCGGTAAAAGCCTTACCATCATCCGTATAACGGGTAACAGTAAGCTTCTGGCCTACGCTTTTATTCAGAATATTGTTGGGGTTTATCAGGTCGTACTGATAGTTCTGCTCCAGGATAGACACACCGCTTCGTCCTAGGTTTTTGAATAAGATACTTGTCGGGTCGATTCTTGCAGCGACATCCTGGACCTCCACAGTGTTCATTCCTCTTGTCAGTCCGATGCTTCTGGTGTCCTTAACAAGTGCAAATCCGCCGTTATAGACTGTAAGTTCTATAGCCTTAGGATCTGATACATCTGCAATTGCAGCTACAGCAAATAGCGATGTGAGCAAAATCAATGTTATAGCTAGTCTCATGATGTTAACCTCCTCACTATTATTAGACGCAGACACATCCATATTCCTTCAGATAAATATTCATAATATTATCGGAACGGCAGAGTCTGTTTTCACGTCAAATAAGCCGGTGATTATGATGGCAATACCAATCCCCGGTATAGGTCTTGGGAGTTATGATACTGTGAACCAGCGTACCGGACCTACACAGCTTATTGTGGTAGGTCTAGGCTCTGAGTTGCTTTACGATGGCGGAGTCGGTATACATGTGATCAAACAACTGCAGCCAGACCTCGATGATGGTATCGCTCACGTCATCCTAACAGCCTACGGAATACACGATATAAGCGCGTTTGAATATGCTGAACGCATACTTGCCATCGATGCTGTTCAGGCAGGCGGCGAACCGGGGACTGTCTACGCTTTTTCTCCAAACAACCATTCCGAATCTGCAGCATACGGCTCGCTGCATGAATCTGATCTGTTTACTGTATTCAAGTTTCTCCCTCACAAACCAAGGCCGGAGATTGTCCTGCTTGGTGTGGAGCCTGGGAGTATCAAATATGGGGTAGGGTTATCGTCTCCGGTGAGAGCAGCGCTGCCCCAGGTAATCCGAACGGCCCGAGAGATAGTGAAAGGCTGGAAGAAGCATAAAGCCTGAGCCAGAACAGGAAAGTGAAAATGGGGGTGTGGATTGGCGGCCGCACATCGGGCCTGGCGGCCGCCTTTGAAACCCTGATTTAACGTAATAACTACCTTTGCCTCTGCATCTACCTCTTGAAATGCAACACTTTGGTAAAATATCTTGACCTGCCTGCTCTCGCCTCTTCATTTATATCGGTACAACGGCCCTGCCAATAGACGTGAGTGTAACTGCTGTGATAAAGTAATGTTAGCGGCCAAGGGCATGGCCGGATAGTTCATCAAGGAGGTTGCAGAATGAGGTGGTTTCTGGCTCTGTTAGCAGTGCTCTGTATTCTATCATTGAGCATAGCAGCATGCGCAGCCAGCGTTAAGCCTGGAGATCTATCGCTGGATATTACAATCGATCCGGCCCCTAGACCGGCAGCGATAGAAGACCGGGCAATTCGCTCGATTACTTTCACTGTAGCGAAAAAAACGAATGATCCCATATCAGGAAAAATCGTTCTTCGCTATCCTGAAGAATTTGACCCAAGAGGAAGGCTGACTCAGGTTATTGACTACGATCTTACAAAGGACAAGTCAGTCAGTATCCTAAATAGCATCTTGATCCCTAAAAATACGCCGCTGGGACAGTTTAAATTCCCGGTCGAGATGTTTGTTGGCGACCAGAAGTATATGGAGATGAACCTGCTGGTCAGCAAGAGCCTGGAATGGGCTTACATCGCTCCATTTGAAGGTGGTTACAACACTTCCCATGATAAAGCGTTTCCGCCGGAGAAAAAATTAGACTTTTCAGCCACTTATACCGGGTTCAAAGGCAGAAAGATTGCCTGGCAATCATTCCCTGCGACCGCTATCAATCCCGACAGTATGTTCGAGTTCCATGCACTCTTTCCCACGTTAGAGCAGGTGACCGGTTACGCTGTTACCAATATTTATGCGGACGACGAAATCCCTGCAAGACTACTGGTTGGAAGCGATGACTCGATCAAAATCTGGCAGAACGGTAAGCTGGTTCATAACAACTACATAATGCGTGGTTCTGGTAAAGCTCAGGATAAAGTCGATATCGTGCTAGCCAAAGGTAAAAACACGTTCCTTTTAAAAGTTACTCAGTATGATGGCGGCTGGGGGTTCCACTTCGACATAGTAGATAGAAACGAAAAGCCAATCCCTGGGCTTAAGTATGATATTGCTGTCCGCAGGGCCTTTATTACTGATCCGATGCTCAGACTGGCCGATGTTACAAGAAACAGTGCCCTTCTGACATGGGAAAGTGATGTTCCTGCCCAGTCAAAAATCATCATAAGAGAAGCCGAGACTGGTAGGACTCTTGTATATGGCGAAACGCCAAAATCCGAGATGATAAAGCCGAAAGCTGGCATAAAACCGCTGGTTTTCGAGGATAAAACACTTACCGCTAATCATAAATACACAGTCACCGGCCTTAAACCGGGGACCCGTTACCTTATAAGTGTGACACCTGCCATCGGTGGTAAGGAAAGTGAGCCTATAGCTTTCTATACTGCGCCGCCATCCGGCAAAACGATGTATGTCAAGCTGAAAATGATAAACATCATCTTCAGCAATGTCACACCTGAGAAAGATTCACATCGCGAGGGAGCTACGACTCCAGTTCCTCAGCAGGAAATCGAAAGAGTTATACGCGAATGTGAACTGGCATCGATGTTCTACTGGATCAACAGTGGAATGCGCTTCTTCCTGGAGAACGAGTATATCGTTACAGACAAATACTATGCCATCGAAAACGACTCCTTGTATGGCGTAGGCTATTCGGAAGGTGCGCCTGATGAGAAGGCTTTGGAAGAACTTCTCGCAGCTAGAGGCAAGAAGGTTTCCGATTATGATGGCCGCAACTTCATATCTATGGAGAAGCGATGGGACGAAAACACCAAACAATGGAAATATCCTTCTTCCGGCGGCGGCACTATAGGGCCTGAAGACAAGCCTGGTTACGGTAAGTCGGCATGGAAGGGTGGAAGTCAGAATTCATGGCTCTACACTCATGAGTGCGGGCATCAATTTGACGCACTCTATCACTGGTCAGGTGGCCCTGAGTTCATCTTCAACCATCCGCAGCCTTGGGACGATACTGCCCACAGGTTCGGGAACCATTATGACTGCAATGCCTGGATTGCCAAGGAATGGGCAGGTTACGTCTCAAGAGAGCATCAGGGATGGCCGTACCTTGAGCCAACCAAATGGCACAGATACTTCATCTGCAGATGGGGAACTGTCCAGTTCGTAGACGATGCCGATAACGACGGTATTCCTGATAATGACCCGAGTGTCCCTCTTGATGAAGTAAGATGGGGCACTGACCCTACAAAGACAGACACCGATGGCGATGGTCTTTCTGACCTGCTTGAAGCAATGGCCTGTCAGTGGGTTGATTATGGATTGGATGAAATCTGGGCTGGTCCTGTCGAGTCTCATCGATGTGACCCGAGAAAGCCGGATACCGATGGCGATGGCATTATTGATGGAGAGGATCCATATCCTCTATATTCTGTCAGCCCTGATTTGGCCTACAGGACTCCAACATTTGACGGTATCGTCAGTGATGGAGAATATCTGCCGTTCATCACAATGGAAGATCCTGCTTACAACGCAGATTTCTTCATGTCCTGGGATGAGAATTATCTTTACATTGCCTGCAAGGCAGAAGAAGTTCCTGCAGGCATGACTGTATATCTCGATATGGACGACGATGGTTGGTATCGCGGCCATGACAACTATCACTTCACAATCAAGCCTGAAGGTGGAGTCCGTGGTGCTGCAGACTGGCATACTAATCCTGAAAAGACATTCGAAGCAGCCTTCCATAACTGCGGTGTGCCTAACAAATGGCCTTTCTACGATGGTACAGGCTTGAAAGACGGTGAGATTCAGTACAAACAGTCGAAAGACAACGGTTTCAGCTTTGAAATCGCTGTTCCCAGAAATGTTATCAACAAACTGGAGCTTGTTCCTGGAGAAAAAATCGGTGTAGCCTTTGTGGTGAACCCGGTAGGCGGCGCGAAGCGGCCTGAAATGTTCGGCGGACTGACCCCGCTCGAACCGCATACTTTCTTCAGGTTCCAACTTGTCCAAGACTGATGAAAAAAGGGAGCCGGGCAAAACCTGGCTCCCTTCGATTACACTAAACAGTCGATCTTCTAGCTCTGTCCCCTCATTGCGGCAATCTTCTTGGTAAGCATCGGAATTATCTCCAACGCATCACCAACAATCCCAAAATCAGCTACCTGGAAGATAGGAGCGTTCGGATCTTTGTTGATAGCAATGATAGTATCTGAGCTGGACATACCAGCCAGATGCTGAACAGCCCCGCTGATACCGCAGGCAACGTAGAGTTTCGGACACACAGTCTTGCCTGTCTGGCCTACCTGATGAGAGTAAGGTATCCAACCGGCATCCACAGCTGCTCTGCTTGCGCCTACTGCTCCGCCAAGAGCTCTCGCAAGCTCCTCGATCAAGGCGAAATTCGCTGGGTCCTGAATGCCTCGGCCTCCAGAGACGATTACATCGGCATCCACGATATTTACAGTGTTCTCCATCTGCTCGATAAACTCGAGAATCTGGCTGCGCGATCCAAACAGCTTCGGTTTGACGTTCAATCTGACTATCTCAGGCTTGTGGCCATTCTTTGCTTTTGGAGATGTAGGAATTACCTTGTGCCTAACAGTAGCCATCTGCGGCCTTGTATAAGGGCAGACGATTTCAGCCATAATATTCCCGCCGAATGCAGGCCGAGTCTGGTGCAGCAAACCATCTTCACCAATTGCAAGACCGGTGCAGTCCGCAGTAAGTCCGGTATAGAGCTGCACTGCTACTCTGGAAAGGAACGACCGTCCAACCGTAGTAGCACCAGCAAGCACTATTTCTGGCTTAAGCTCTTTGCACAGATCAGAAAGCACTCTGGAATATCTCTCGGGATCATAGCTCTCCAATTCAGGCGCTTCATAAATTAAAACCTTGTCTACAGGATATTCCGATAATTCCTGTGCAACCTTGTCTAAGTTATTGCCAAGAACTATAACAGCTAGCTCGCTCTTTCTTTCATCTGCAAGCTGCCTTCCGGCTGTTATCAGTTCAAGGACTACCGGAGCAATCTCCCCACGCCACTGCTCGCCATAGACCCAGACGCCGCTGTACTGAGACAAATCTTCTTTAGCCTGCTTCTCGATCTCTATAGATATCGCACGGAAACGGCAGGTTGACACGCATGAACCGCAGAAGTTACAGGAATCAATCTCTATAGTTGCGAGTTTGTCTTTTACCTCTATACAGCCTTGGGGACACGCCTTTACGCACAGTGTGCATCCATTACATTTATCAGGTGATACTTTTATAGACATTTTCTTATTTCATAGCAGCATCCGGTATTTCCGGTCAGACTGCTATACTACCTCCATCTCCTTCAAAAGGTTGGCAAGCTTGTCAGCAAGCTCGTGTGACTCACCAGTCCACTTCTCGCCGCCCTCGCGGTGTGGTGGAGAGAATATCTTTATGACCTGAGTAGGTGAACCAAGCAGCCCAATCTTATCCTCAGGAGCATCTATATCAGATGCTTTCCATACAGTTATCTCAGCCTTTTTGGCGTTCATCTTGCCTCTTAAAGATGGGGTTCTGGGTTCGTTTATCTCTTTGACTACTGTTAAAACAGCAGGAAGTTGAAGCGATACCCGTTCGTAACCGTTCTCGATCAACCGCTTTACTGTAATCTTCTTTTTGCTTATCTCTTCAATACAGGCAACGTATGCAGCCTGTGCATAATCAATATGTACTGCAATCCCTGGCCCTACCTGGCCGGTATCGCCGTCGATTGCCTGCATACCGCAGAATACAAGGTCAGGCGCTATCTTTGCCAGCCCTCTTGCGAGTGCGTAAGATGTTGCCCAGGTATCGGAACCTGCAAAAGCACGATCAGACAGCAACACTGCGTTGTCAGCGCCTAGAGATATGGCCTCCCGAAGCGCAGCTTCAGCCTGAGGTGGTCCCATAGTAATAACTGTGACTGCAGCCTCCTCTCCCTGTTCTGCAAGCCGCTCCTTTACTCTAACTGCTTCTTCAAGTGCATAAAGATCGAACGGATTTATCTGCGATTCAACGCCTTCCCGGACCAGCGTATGTGTCTCCGGGTCGATCTTGACTTCCGTTGTTTGTGGTACCTGCTTTATGCAAACTGCTATTTTCAAACCAAGACTCCTTTAATCTCCAAAGTGCGAAACACACGAAAACGCGAAAGAACAATCAGTAATTGAATAAGAAAACCTACTCCTATTACATAATACTGCTGCTTAGTCTTTCGCGTTTTCGCGATTATAAGCTATATCAGCAACCGGACTGTGCAGCGGCTGCGACAAGTCCTCGGCCTATCTCGTCTCGCTGGATTTGGTTGGTTCCCTCGTAGATCTGCGTGATCTTGGCATCACGCATATACTTCTCGATGGGATATTCTTTCATATAACCATAGCCGCCGAATATCTGTACGGCGTTTGTTGTGACTTCCATAGCAACATCGGATGCAAAACACTTGCTCATTGCCGAGTAAGCAGTGGCTTTTTTAGGTGATGCCTGGTCGATCCATCTGGCAACGGAATAAATAAGCGCTCTAGCAGCCTCGACCTTCATCGCCATGTCTGCAAGCATGAATCTTAGCCCCTGGAAACTGGAGATCGGTGCGCCAAATTGCCTTCTCTGCCTGCTGTATGCGATAGCAAGATCGAGCGCGCCCTGTGCAATACCAAGAGCCTGAGAACCTACGCCCGGTCTGGACATATCAAAGGTCTTCATTGCCGTAAAGAAGCCTGTTCCGCGCTTGCCAAGCATATTCTCCTTCGGAATTTTACAGTCCTGGAACACCAACTCTCTGGTTGCAGATGCACGGATGCCCATCTTGTCTTCCTTCTTGCCGAAGGTAAAACCAGGCGTACCTTTTTCGACGATGAATGCTGATACTCCACGGGCTCCACGGTCAGGATCGGTGACTGCGAATACAGTGTAGATGTCTGCTTCTCCGCCGTTCGTAATCCATTGCTTGGTGCCGTTCATAATGAAGTAGTCACCATCTTCGACTGCCCGGGTCTGGATGCCGGAAGCATCGGAACCTGCGTTAGCTTCAGTCAAAGCGAATGCTGCGATGGTCCCGGAAGCAATCTGAGGCAGATATTTCTGCTTCTGCTCTTCATTTGCGGAAACCAGAATAGGCATAGTGCCAAGGCCAGTCGCTGCAAAAGCAAGAGAGATGCCGCCGCAGGCTTTCGAAAGCTCCTCTGTGACTATGCACATGTTCATAATAGGGCTGCCGCCGGCCATGCCATCATACTTTTCGTCTATGAAGACACGGAAGAGGTCAGCTTCCGCCATCGCCTTTACTTCCGGCCAGGGAAATTCGCCCGTCTCATCGTAATGTGCGGCTACGGGCCTGATTTTTTTCTCAGCGATGTCTCTAGCCACATCGCGCATAAACTGCTGCTCTTCCGTGAAGAAATAATCCATATCCTAAGCTGCTCCTCCTTCGCGTGCTAATGCTTAACTTATATAATTGCGTGGTCTTCAGGAAATTCATACTTCCATTTAACCCTCGCTATTTTAACTGATGAGCCAGAGGAGCGTCAAACAGTTGCTCATTAAGTATATGTCGATAATTGGCATTAGCCAAGGAAAGTTTTGTTGGTAAGGCTCCACAACTACCTTCAGATCTATCGTTTACCAGGAATAATTTGCGATAATCACACATGTAAAAAGAAATAGAGCGTTATTTATATGCTGCTCTTCTTTGCGCCACACCATGATAGAGGAATACAGATTCCATTTGGCGAAAGATTAGTCAAAAGCTACATGAGGGGGTCGCAGGCTGATAGATGAGTTGTTTTCATGGCAGCATAGGTTCTAGTGAGCTGGTCGATAAGGTCCGGCAAACGATTCAAGAATCCCAGATGCTTCCGATACCCGCCAAAGTTGTTGTAGCCGTATCAGGCGGAGCTGATTCCGTGGCTCTGCTGCACGCACTTTGGGTTCTTCGTAATGAGCTTTATCTATCGCTAATTGTCGCGCATCTAAACCACGGATTAAGAGGTGAAGAAGCAGACAAAGACGCCGTTTTTGTTGAAGACCTGGCTGCCCGGTTGAATCTTCCAGCTGTTGTGGAGAAAGTAAATGTTCGTAAAATAAGAATGGATATGCGCATCGGACTAGAGGAAACAGCCCGGGAGGTTCGTTACAGTTTTTTAGAAAGAGTTGCGGAAGATACCGGCGCTGACCGCATAGCAGTAGCCCATACTGCTGATGACCAGGCTGAGACCATTTTACATAACATAATCAGAGGCACAGGCCCCAATGGGCTTTCCGGTATGCCTATTGTCCGCAACAAGATCATTCGCCCGATGATAAATGTGTTCCGGTCAGAAGTTGAAGCATATCTGAAAGAAATTCATCTCGACTGGCGTACTGATGAGACCAACTTCTCGCTCGATTTTACCAGAAACCGCATCAGAAGGCAGCTAATCCCTCTGATCGAGGAGCAGTTCAATTCAAGAATAAAGGAATCTCTGCTCAATCTCTCTTGTCTGGTAAAAGATGAAGCAGCGGTAGTTGCAGACGCGGCAGCAGAAGCATTCAAAGCATCTGTAAAAGAGGTTGGAAAAGATAAAGTAGTCTTTGATGCAGACAAACTCCGCAAGCTCCCTCGCGCTCTCCTGAGAAGGTGTCTGAGACAAGCAATAGAGCAGGTCAAGGGAGATCTGAGAGATATAGAATACTCGCAAATCGAGTGGATTCTGGAACATCTTTTCAAATTTGATGGATTCACTCTGACATTGCCAACCGGTCAGATATATGGGCAGTTGAAGGCAGGGGAACTTATCATCTTCCGCCGTGTTCCGCCTCGTAAAGTAGATATTCAATATAAACTGGTTGTTCCCGGGGAAACCAAGATTCCTGAATTGGGCGTTGTGCTTGAAACTAAGCTGGGACCAAAACTAACCCCACCGCAAACTCCGTACCAAGCGACGCTTGATCCAAACAAAATCGTAGGTCAACTGATAGTAAGAACCTGGCGCCCTGGAGACAGAATGGTTCCCTTTGGTATGAAAGGACACAAGAAGCTTCAGGATATTTTTACTGACATGAAAATCCCCAGATCTGAAAGAGGACTGATTCCGGTAGTTACTGACGAAGACAAAATCGTTTGGGTTGCAGGCATCGCAACATCGGAACAGACAAAAATCACTCCAGAAACACCTTTGGTATTGTGGATTGAAGTAAAGCCATTATAACAGCGTGATTATCATCAAAACTTAAGGCAAATAATGCCATTATGGGCATTTATGGCAATCAGCCGAAAGATTTTGGTCCAGCTACGCGAAATAGCTCCAGGGCCAACGCACGAATAATCTTTCTTTTAACGATGCATGCGAGGGATTACAGTCGAGCACAGATTGTGACATTAATTACAAAGAGGTACAACGGGAGCAGTTGTCGAAGTAGTAGGTATACTGCATACTTGAGGTATACCTATGGAACCAAACATCTTTGAAGATTACTTTAGCGATCTTGACGATCCTCGACTAGATC